>WQUN01000134.1 GCA_009782085.1 Bacillota bacterium | reverse complement strand
GTCGGACAAGAACAAGATCCTTCGCTACGCTCAGGATGACAAGGCAAAATAACCTTTGTTTTGGATATGGTATTAATTCCCAGCTTAGCTTGCGGGCGTTAAGTCGCGCCTACAACAAAAGGAACTCCAATTTTATGCGGAAATACTTTCATGCGTTGTCGTGTAGGCTTATCCTTAACCTATTGACATTTGATAGCCTCCGGTCACCCCCTGCACACCTCGATCTCGCTGGTCCCGTGAAAGATGTAGAACGGGAAGCGCTCCGAGAGATATACGTCCGCGCCGTGCTCCACGTAATAGCCGGCCAGGTTCGGCCCGGTCTCCGCGAACACGATCGTTTTTACCCCGTTCTCCCGGCAGCAGGCGAGGATACCGTCGATGGTGTCCGTCGTGACGGTCATGCCGGTTATGACTGCCAGGTCGGCCTTCGCCACCGCCTCCAGCGTCCGGGAGCCGTCCACGACGGGGATGCCGCCGAACGCCTCGTCGCCTGTGATCTCCTCGTCGAAGTCCGTGCCCATGACGTCAAAGCCGCCGTCGCGGAACTTGCGCAGGAAATCGCCGACCACGCCCACGTTTACGACCGTTCTGTCCTTTTTGCCGCCCAGCAGGCGGAGGGCCTCGTCGTAGACGATCTGTGTGCGCCAGCGCATCTTTGTCAGGGAATCGGCGCGCAAAGTCAGCAGCTTTTTGTTTTTCGCGGGGCGGAGCGCCCCGTAGAGGGAATCGAGCAGAGACACCTTGAGCGCGGCGTCGCCGATGGCGCACTCCGCGAAATCGCGGCCGACGTATCGGCGGAGGAACTCGCGGGGATAGTCGTAGCGGCCGCTGTACGCGCAGCCCTGGCCGGAGGTCTGCGAAACCAGTATCTTATAGTCGAAGACGCGCCCGTTGCCGGGCGGGTTGAACAGGCAGTCGATCCCCCATATGCCGACGATCTCGCGGTCCCGCGGAGCGGTGCCGGCGAGGATCTGGTTTTCGATAATCTCGAGTGAAGTGATGGAGCTCTCCCCCTAAAATATTAGTACATCATCCCAGAAGTAACTGCTCATTGTCATTCTGAGGCGAAGCCGAAGAATCTTGATCCTTCGCTACGCTCAGGATGACATTTGGGCCTTTATTTACGATACGTTGTATAGTTCCTAACCTGGCAGGCGCGCGATCTTCCCTCCCACGATCGTTACCGCCGCGCGCCCGCGCAGCGTCCATCCCCCGAAAGGCGTGTTCCGCCCCTTCGAGAGGAATTTGGAGGGATCGACCGTGTATTCCGCCAAAGGGTCGATTAAGACTATATCCGCATCGGCGCCGACTGTCAATGTCCCCTTTTGGATATCCAGAATCTTCGCCGGATTCACGGTCAGCTTCCTGACCAGCTCCGGCGGCGTCAGATACCCCGTCTCCACGAGGCATGTCACGCAAAGGCCCAGGGCCGTCTCCAGGCCGACGACCCCGTTCGGGGGATTTGCGCCGGCCTTTTCCGCGTCCGCGTGCGGGGCGTGGTCGGTCGCGATGACGTCTATAACGCCGTCCGCGAGGGCTTCCCTTATTGCCTCCATGTCCTTTCTTGAACGCAGCGGCGGGCTCATCATGAAATTTCCGGGCGTTTCCGCGCCGGCGGGGATAGTCTCCCGGCAGAGCGCGAAATGGTGCGGGCAGGCCTCGCCCGTGGCCGAAACGCCGCGGCGCTTCGCGTCCGCCAGCAAAGCGGCCGCCGTTTTGGTGCTTATGTGGCAGATGTGGGCGCGGGCGCCCGCGTGGCCGGCCAAAATCAAGTCTCTGGCCGCTATTGTTTCCTCGGATTCCGGCAAAAGGCCCAGCATTAGGTCCTCGCAGTGGGAAAACACCGGCTTGCCCAGCGCTTTGGCGCGCAGGTAGGCGTTTTTCATAAGCAAAGGATCGGCGACGGTTTTGCCGTCGTCGCTGAACGCGCAGGCCCCGGCCGCGGCCAGGCTTTCCATCGGCGAAAGCTCCGCCCCGGCAAGCCCCAGCGTGACGCTCCCGACAGGCAGGACGTCCGCGAACTCGGCCTCCGCGGCCCTGGCTTTGACGTACCGAACGACTTCCGGGCTGTCGGCCGCGGGCCTCGTGTTCGGCATACAGCAGACCGTCGTGAAGCCGCCGGCCAAAGCCGCCGCCGCGCCGTGGGCTATGTCCTCCTTATACTCGAAGCCGGGCTCCCGAAGGTGTACGTGCAGGTCGATGAACCCCGGCGCCGCCCACAGGCCGGAGGCGTCGACGACCCCGACCGCTCCGGAAACGGAAAAAGGGGCGGAGATTTTCCCGTCCCGGACGTACAGATCGCCGGTTTCGTCCCGGCTGTTTGCCGGGTCGAGTATCCGCGCGTTTTTGATTATCAGGCCGGCGTTTTGGCTCATCACTCTTCCTCACCCAGGCGCTCCAGTTCCTCCAGATCGGCGGCCGGAGACTCCAGGCCCTCTATCTCGATCCCGTTTTTTTCGGCGTAGTCCCAGAGCGCGGCGTGGAGCGCCTGCTCCGCCAGGAGCGAGCAGTGGACTTTTATCGGCGGCAGGCCATCCAGGGCCTCCGCGACGGCCTTGTTGGTGATTTGCAGCGCCTCCCGTAGGGTGTGCCCCTTGACCATCTCCGTGGCCATGCTGGACGTGGCCACGGCCGCGCCGCAGCCAAAGGTCTTGAACTTGGCGTCCGTAACGATCCCGTCGTCTATCTTCAGAAAGACCTTCATTATGTCGCCGCATTTCGCGTTGCCGACCAGCCCGACGCCCACGTCCGCCGCGGCCTCGAGCTCCCCGACGTTGCGCGGGTTGGTGAAGTGATCCATGACCTTGTCGCTGTACATGTATGTCCCTCCTTATGTTAAATCATCGTTTTCACTCCGGCCTTATACAGCGGCGACATGTCCCTCAGTCTGGCCACAAGCGGCGGCAGCTCCCTCAGGACATACTCCGCCTCGTCCGCGGTGTTATACCTGCCGAGCGTCAGCCTCAGCGAGCCGTGCGCCTTTTCGTGCGGCAGGCCGATGGCCAGCAGGACGTGGGACGGGTCGAGGGAACCGGACGTGCAGGCCGAGCCGCTGGACGCGCAGATGTTTTTCATGTCCAGCAGCAGAAGCAAGGATTCCCCTTCGATGAACTCGAACGCGACGCTGACGTTCCCGGGGAGCCTTTTCGTCCGGGAGCCGTTCAGCCGGGTATGGGGGATGCCGCCCAAAATCCCGTCTATCAGCCTATCCCGCAGCGCCGCGAGGCGGGCGCTCTCCTCCGGCATTTCGGCGACGGCGAGGGCCGCCGCCTTGCCCAGCCCGACGATCCCCGGCACGTTCTCCGTCCCCGGGCGCCTGCCCTTCTCCTGGTGCCCGCCCAGCAAAAACGGCTCCAGCGGTTTGCCCTTCCTTATAAACAGCGCCCCGACGCCCTTCGGCCCGTTGAATTTGTGCGCCGAGAGCGAGAGCATGTCGGCCTTCGTCTTTTTCAGGTCGATCGGGATGTGGCCCGCCGCCTGGACGGCGTCCGTGTGGAACGGGACGCCGCGCGCGGCCGCTATCCCGGCCAGGTCGTCTATCGGCTGTACCGTCCCTATCTCGTTGTTCGCGTACATGACGCTTATAAGTATCGTGTCCGGCCGTATGGCCTTCTCGAGTTCCTCCGGGCTCACGAGCCCCTCCGCGTCCACGGGCAGGTACGTGACCTCGAAGCCGTTCTTCTCCAGTTTTTTGAATACGTTCAGAATCCCGTGGTGTTCGATCGCGGAGGTTATCAGGTGGCGGCCTTTGCCGGCGGCCCGCTCCGCCGTCCCGGCTATGGCCCAGTTGTCGGACTCCGTCCCGCCGCTCGTGAAGTATATCTCTCCCGGCTCGGCGTTAAGCGCGTTTGCCAGGCGTTCCCGCGCAGTTTCCACGGCCTTCTTGCTCTCCCCGGCTATGGAGTAGAGGCTGGAGGGGTTGCCGTAGCGCTCCCTGAAGTACGGGAGCATTTCCTCCAGGACCTCGTCCCTGACCGGCGTCGTCGCCGCGTTGTCGAAGTAGACTCTTTCAAGTTCGGCATTACCCATTGCCGGCACCCTCTTTCACCTGAATATGGACGTAATCCCTCGCCAGGTCCGCGAGGGAGAAAGACTCCAGGACGTCGTTGACGGAGTCGTACATTTTTTGCCAGACTGGCTTTGTCACGCAGCTCCCGCAGCCGGCCTTCCCGCAGGAACCGGCGGCGTCGTCGGACAGGCACCCGACGGGGTACATATCCCCCTCCAAAATACGCAGGATGTCGCCGACTGAGATGCCGGCGGCGGGCTTGTTCAGGGCGTACCCGCCCAGAGAGCCCCTTACGCTTTTGACGTACCCCGCCTTTTTGAGCGGGGAGATGAGCTGCTCGAGGTAGTTTTCCGAGATGCCCTGCCGGCCGGCGATGCTTTTGAGCGTCACGCAGGCGCCGTCGCCGCTGGCGGCCAGGTCGATCATAGCCCGGAGGCCGTAGCGGCCCCTCGTGGAGATTTTCATTGGATCACCCGCTTGGAGGCGTATTTGTACCGGATTAGGAATAATCCATACCTAGTTACTTGGTTTTAATTATGATAGCACCCGGGGAGGGGAATGTCAAGAGCGGGGAACCGATTGGGCAGGAAATTACTTGCCCTATTTTTGGTGAAACATCTTGCAAAACATCATTTGAATAGAGTATACTCATATCTCGTGAGTTAAAAGTTCTCCAATGTAAATAAGTTGAAACAATCAGCGCACCCAAGAAGTTATACAATGAGTTTGCGAAGACTTAAAGTATAGCCA
>WQUN01000133.1 GCA_009782085.1 Bacillota bacterium | reverse complement strand
TCATTCCTTTTGACAAGTGGATTGCAGCGAGCGAATCCTCTTTTTTAGTTTTCGCTCGCTGCTTTCGCAGCTCGCGCTACGCCGTAACCGTGACCGCGAATACGTAGGCGGGCAGCCCCGGCGCCGTGATTGTGATGACCGCGATCCCGGCCTTCATAGGCACAAGCGTTCCGTCCGGAGTCACGTTGCAGACGGCCGGGTTGGAACTCGCGAACGAAACCGACCCCGCGCCCTCGTAAGAATACGGTATCTGCTGCAGTTTGGCGACTTTCGCGAGCATGCTCTTCACTGCGATGGTCAGCACGGCCTGTTCCCGCGTGACGTTGACCGTATATGTGTTGACGACGCCGTTTTCCGCCGTTACAGTGACGTTGATTGCGTTGCCGCCGACGGCGAGAGCAATTGTCCCGAGGTCGCCGGAGACTCCAGCCTTGCCGCTGCTCGCTTGGGCGGAAACCGTCACGGTTTCGACGGCGTTCGGGACGCTCAGTGCGTATTCCGTCACATCCGGGCTGAAAGCCGGGCTTAGCTCAAAGCTCCCGACCGCTAGGGCTGAAAGCGTCGCGTCGCTGGAGGGTACATATTCCGACAGGAAGGTAAGCATAATGTAATCGAGGTTGACATAGCCCGAGATCCCAGACAGCCGGATGGTGTTCTGTCCGGACCTCAGCACTATGCCCCCGGGCGCCGTATAGTTGGCGTAGCTGTCCCACCACGCCGTCTTCGCGAGTGTCAGCGCGCCGTTGTCAGCGCCGATCACAGCCAGGCCGTAGGTATTCGCCGTGGCGTTGTTTGTGGCGTAGCGCAAAGTCAGCGCGTAATTCCCGTTGGCCGGGGCGTTCACCGTGAATGTGATGACGCTGTTCGCACCGACGCCGATGTAGATTCCTGACATCGTCGTCGGGACGGGTTGATCCGTGTTCCACGAGCAGTTTACGCGGCCCGCGTCCGGCACGTCTTTCGCCAGGTATATCAGGACTTTCGTGACAGTTATCGTCTTGGTATCCGCGTTGGTTGGGTCGTCCTTGTCCGCGGCCGTGACCGCGACCGTGTTGACGCCCTCGGCCAAGGTCACCTGCGCGCTGAAAGCGCCGTCGGCCTCGCCCGTGTATTGCGCCGTCCCGTTGACCGCTATCTCGACGTTCGCCGGGATATTCACGCTTCCGGCTACCGTGTAGAGCGCGCTGCCGCTGACCGCCCCGCCGCTTTGGCCGAGCGTCAGATCCATGAACTCAGCCGCCGAGAGGAAAGTCAGCGCGATATAGTCCAGATTGACGTATCCTGCGGTCCCCGTCAGCGTGATCGTGTTCCGCCCGGCCTTGAGCGCTATTTCCCCGGGCGCGCCGTAACTGACGTAGCTGTTCCACCAGGCGGTCTTGTCGAGAGCCAATGCGCCGTTGTCTGCGCCGTTCACGGCCAGTTCATATGTGTTCGGCGGGGCGCTGTTCGTGGCGTAGCGCAAAGTCAGCCCGTATTTTCCGGAGACGGGAGCGTTTACGGTGAAGGTGATGACGCTATTCGCGCCGACTCCGATGTAGACCCCTGACATCGTCGTCGGGACGGGCTGATCCGTATTCCACGAGCAGTTCACGCGGCCCGCGTCCGGCACGTCTTTCGCCAGGTATATCAGGACTTTCGTGACCGTGATGGTCCTGGAATCCGTGTTGCCCGGGTTGTCCTTATCCGTGGCAGTGACTGCGACCGTGTTGACGCCCTCGGCCAAGGTCACCTGCGCGCCGAAAGCGCCGTCCGTCTCGCCGGTATACTGTACCGTCCCGTTGACCGATATCGAAATGTCCGCCGGGATGTTCACGCTTCCGGAGACCGTGTAGAGCGCGTCGCCGACCGTGCCGCCGCTCTGGTCGAGCGTCAGTTCCATCGGCGTGATCTCCGCCGCGCCGAGGAAGGTTAGAAAGATATAGTCCAGGTTGACGTAGCCCGTAAGCCCGCTCAGCTTGATCGTGTTCTGCCCGGCGTTCAGGGATATGCCTGGCACGAGGTAATTCGTGTACGCATCCCACCACCCGTGGGTGGCGAGAAACAGAGTCCCGTAATCCGCGCCGTTCACGGCCAGATTATACGTGCTCATCGCGTTATTGCTGGCGTAGCGGATACGCAGGTCGTAGAGGCCCGCGTCCGCGACGTTCACCGTAAAGGTTATGCTGCTCGTCGCGCCGACGCCTATGTAGATCCCCGACAATGTCTTGGGGATAGGCTGATCAGTGTTCCACGAGCAGTTCACGCGGCCCGAAGCGGACACGTCCTTGGCCAGATACACCAGGACTTTCGTGATTGTTATTGTTTGGGTGACTACGACGTCCTCGCGCGTCGCCGTTATCACGAACACGTTGTCGCCCGGGGCCAGATTCATCAGGACGCTGAAGCCGTTGGCGGAGTTCAGCGGGACTTCCGCGCCGTTTATAGCGACGGAGGTCCCCGCGAGGTTCACGCTGCCTGATATTTCATAGGGGGAATCCGTCATCACGGTCGCATCGCTTTGGTCCACGGTCAGCGCGAGGCGCCCCGACGGAATGTACAAGTCGTTCGGATATATGGCGATGTAGTCAGTGTTCGCTCCGCCGCTGAGCGCAGTCAGTTTGATTCTGTTCGCGCCCTTCGCGAGCGGGACAAGGCTGTCGGCGAAGAAATTGACATATCTGTTCCATCCGCCGGTGCCGGTGACCGTTATGTCGCCTATGACCTTGCCGCCCACGGAGACTTCATACGTTCCGCCCGAGGAAGCCGTGGCCGCGCGCAGGAACAGCGCGTAATCGCCCGCGACAGGAGCGTTCACGGTGTAGGTTATGCTGTTGGGCGACCAGACGCCGATGTATGTCCCTGTGACCGTCGAACCGGGCTGGTCCGTGTTCCACGAGCAGCCCGCGCGGTCGGCGTCGGGCACGTCCTTGGACAGATACCTCAGGGCCTTCGTGACCGCGACGGTCTTGCTCACCGTTTTGTCCAGCAGCGAAGCCTTTACCTCGATGTCGTTCACGCCGTATCCCAAAATCACGCTCGCGCCAAACGCGCCGTTCGCGCCGACCTCGGAGGGCGTGCCGTTAACGGTCACGGTGGCTGCGGGCAGGTTCACGCTGCCCGAGATCGCCTGGGTATCGGTCGCGTCCCAGATGAAACCGTCGCTTTGGTCGACGTTCAGCACGAGGATGCTCGAGTCGACCGCCTGTTTGAGCGCCACGGTGATGTAGTCCACGTTATAGCCCATGCCGGTAAAGACGAGCTTGTTGTCGAAGCCCGCCTGCAGCATCACGTCGACCCCGGCGGACGGCCTCCAGCTCTGCCAGCCCCCGTTGACCGGAAGCGACAGGTCGTTTTGCCTCTGGCCGTTGACCGCGAGCTGGACTGTGCAGCTCTGCCCCAGATACTGCGCGTTTCCGTAGTACAGTTTCAAAGTGTATATGCCGGATACGGCTACGTTGCTAAGAGTATAGGTGATGACGCCGTTGGTGGTGTCGTCCATCGCGATGTATTTGCCGCCGGAGGCGTTCGCGGCGGAGCTGTCGGCCCAAAGCCTGCCCCCGGACGCGTTTTCCGCCTCGTATTTCAGAACCCTCGTGACGTTCAAAGTCCGCGGCAGCGCGAAGCCGTCCGCGTTCGAGGCTTCGACCACGATGGTGTTCGCGCCGTAGGCGAGATCCAACGTCGTATTGAAAAGATAGTCCGAGCCTGAGGGCGTCAGGGCGAGCGGTCCGCTCTTGACTCCGTTGAGCGTCACAGTCACGTCCGCATCCGCCGAAACTCCGCCGGAGAGCGCGAAGTCGCCGGCGGCCCCGTCTTTGTTGGGCCCGGTCGCGACATCGCCGCTCGACTGATCCAGATACATCAGGAAAGACGGGTCGGGCTGAGCCTGCACGAGGGTCAGGGTGATGTAATCGGAGTTGTATCCCGAGTTGTCGAGGCGTATGGTGTTCTGCCCCTGGAACAGATCCACGCTAATCAGCTTGGGCGAGAGCTGGAACACATCCCACGACCCGTTGTGCTTGAGCGAGACATTGCCCTTGGAGTCGCCGTTGACCGTCACGGCCACCGTGGCCGGGGCCCCCGTGTCGTTCCCGACGGCGTAGCTTATCCTCAGCGCGTAGGAGCCGGTGTGTGGGGCGTTGAAGCTGTAGGTTATCGACGGATTGCTCCCGTCCATCCCCCTGTACTGCCCGTTCGTGGCACTGGTGCTCGTGTCCGGCCTTCCGCCGGAGGCCTGATAGGCGTTCAGCTTCATCGTGTCCGGCTCGAAGGCGTAGACCGTCAGGTTTTTGGAGCTGATGTTGTACATCGCGTCGTCGCTGGCGACGACCGCGACGGTGTTCCGCGCCTCCTTGAGATAGAGATCGGCGCTGAAATTCCCGTTTTCATCGACTGCCGCCGGGGTTCCGTTGACCGTCACGTTGTAGCCGGTCTCGGCCGCGCCCGTCAGAGTGTAGGCGACGCCCTGGGTTCCGACGGGCCCGAGGACTGTGTCATAGTCCTGGAGGTTGACGCTCAGGCTCGGCACGTACGGGTCGGGCGCGGTGACGGTCGAGTAGAGCTGCCGGCCCGGGATGGTTTCCTTGGGCTGGCTCGCGCTCTCCCACTGGAAGCTGGAGGCGCGGGCGCCCGCGCTGGGGTAGAAATCAATGCGGATGTCGTATTTTCTGCCGGCCTCAAGGGTTATTTTGCCCTGGGACTGGGGTATGCCGTTGGCCTCGTACAGGTCGTGCTGCTGCCAGTAATCCACGACCAGCTTGTCGTCGACCCACATCCGGACGCCGCCCCCGACGAGCGCGTAGAATGTGTACTCCTCGGAGTACAGCGGCTGGATCTGCCCCATATAGCGGATCGTCAGGTTGTTCCTGTCGACTCCCGCGGGCAACGGCGTCAAAGCTGTGTTGGCCCAATAGGTCTCCATGTCGGACCTGGTCTCGGTCGCCAGTGCGTTTGAGTAATTCCTGTTGCTGAAATATTGCGCGCGGAGCCCGTCGCCGGTCCCGGGCGCGGGGGTATTGTCCTCTTCCGGCGGAACGGCCGTTATCCCGCTGTTTCCGTAGATGCCCTCGACGACGTAGCCGTCCGCGTCCTTGCGCGTCAGCGTCAGCGTGAGGTTATAGGCGTCCAGCGTCACATACGGGTTGATCGCCTCCAGCGCCGCCTTCCCGGCCGTATCGGTGGCTACCTGGATGTGCCTGGCCTGAAGGTCGTACACGTCGAAGACGTATACGCCGTCGCCGGCGTCCAGGACCGCCGATTTGCGGGCGTAGACGGGGATGGTCACGGTGTCGCCGACGCCCGCGCCGGCGTCCCGGATGGCTTTGTCGATCGAGTTGGCCTCGGCCTCCGCGGACGGGACCTGGTGCATTTTACTCAGGTCGTAGGTGTCGTTGATGTTCGTGAGCGGGTATACGTTAAAATTCGCACCGTTGAACGCGATCGGCGCGACCTGGCCGTTGGCCTCGGAACCCAGTTTGCTCTGTATCTCAGCGAAGCTCTTGGCCGTTATGTTTGATCCGGTGTCTGCCCCGCGCCATTCGGCCCAGGAGGTTCCGGCCGGGATCCCGTCCATGTCGTAGGTGTTGTGGTCGATAATATCGTTGTTGTCCGCGGGCAGCGCGCCCAGAATGGACTCGAACAGCCCCGTCGCGTTGACCGTATACCACGCGGGAGAGCCGTTCTTGTAATTCTGCTTGAAGAGATTGTCATAGACGTTCGTGTCCCTCATCAGGTGGTCGCCGCGGGTCATGCCCCGGTACTCGACGGCGCCGCCGTTATAGGCGAACAGATTGTTTTTGATTGTTATCGGCGCCTGGAAGCCGCTCTCGGCGAGGTTCACGGCGGCGTGATCGTTGCTGTAGATCGTGTTGTTCTCGATCAGGCCGGGCCCGGGATTCCCCTCGGAGAATATCCCGCCGCTGGCCCACGGCTGATTGACGATGCCTCCGCCCTCGGTGGCTACGCCGGCGTGGTTGCCGAAGAAGGTGCTGTTCTTGATCGTGTAGCCGATATTGTCCCAGTCCATCCACCAGCCGTGGCCGTAGTTGTCATAGCTCGTTAGGCCGTCGACCATAAGGCCGTATGTAAACAGGACCTTGCACGCTCCGCTGTAGCCGCCCGGCGAATAGGCCGACTGGTTTGCCCGCCGGATGATGTCGTCCTTGAACTGGATATTGTTGAAAGCCCCGGAGAAGCCCTGTTGCGTCGTGTCCTCCATCACGCAGCGCGTGACCGTGGACTCCCCGCCGCGTTCCAGCAGACCGCCCTGATTGCGGAACACGCAGTCCTCGAACGTCCAGCCGCCGCTGACCACGACCGCGCTCGGCGACGGGGTGTTCTGGAACACTATCCCCTGAACCGTCACGTAGCGCACCGGCCCGGAAAACCAGCCGTCCTGGAAACCGGCGCAGCTGAATATCGAGCCGCTGTTCCCCTGCCCGTCGAAGATGACTTCGCGGTATTTGGCCGCCCTGACCGTGATCGGCGCGTTCTTTTTCCCTCCGTGGCCGAAAGTCACGCGCTCGTAATAAGTCCCCGGCTCGATGAGGATTGTGTCCCCTGCGGCCGCGAGATCGGCCGCGTGCTTGAGCGTCGCGAAGGCGGTTTGCTCGGTCAGCCCGTCTGCTGAATCGCTTCCGGCGGTGGAGACGTAATACGTCGCGGCCGCGGGAGCCGCAAGCGCCGCTGGCGCGGGAGCCGCCGTCGCCGTCTGCGCGGCGGCGGGAACAGCGAACGCGCACACGGACGCGACCACTATCAAACTTGTCAGCGCCGCGGTGAGTTTCTTTAAGACTGTCCTTTGACCTGTCATATCCATGCCCCTTTCATCCTCCGTATTATTAAGGGAAACGATGATTAGGCAATCATCGTTTCCCTTTTGGTAACGCGCAGTCGGCCCGTTATTTCGCGTTGGCCGCGTACCAGTCGTTGAATTCCTTCGTTACGTCGTCGCCGCCCTGGGCCTTCCAGTTGGTGACAAAGGTGTCGAAGTCGTCCAGCGGGGCCTGGCCGTAAATTATCTGCAGGAAGGTGTTGAACTCCATCTTCTGGAGGTTATCCCAGACGGTCGCGTTGCTGGGCGCGGGGCCGTAGTAGGCGTCCACCAGGCCGATTCCCTTTTGGCTGTAGATCATGGCGGACGCGCTCTTTACAAGATCCGAGTCCGCAGCGAGGCGCTTCTCCGCCGGTGAGACCGGGGCCGCTCCGCTCGCCAGCTTGGTGTAGATTTCGTATTTCGCGAAAGGCACGGTGCTAAAGCTATTGTAGCCCACCATCAGCCCGTCCCAGCCGTCGTAGTAACCCAGCGGGTCGACCGTCTTCATGTCGTCGCCGTAGACCGGGTTGCCGCTGGCGTCCAGATTGTAATCCATGCCCTGGACATAGCCGTATTGGTAGATTGGATAAGCGCTGTTCGGGTTCTGCGCCTCAAAAATGCTGTTGTAGTAGTCGAAAAACGCCTCGATGTTTTTGAAGTCCTTTGAGAAGAAAAACGCGTTGGCAAGCGGATTGTAGCCCAACTCCATGGCTTTGCCGCTCGGGCCCGAGGGCGTGGGCCCCGGCACCACGACCGCGTTTGGATTATTCACCAGCAGGCTGCCGGATATCTGCGAGTACAGCCAGCTCGGACCGGAAATTACGCCTGACTTTTCTCCGGCGAAGTCCTTCCCGGTGGCGTCCCAGACGTTGTTCATCGCCGCCTGTGAGTCTATGTAGCCGTTCGCGTACCACTCCCTCAGCTTTGCCAGGCCGTCTTTAATCTGAGGCTGAATGGAGCCGTAGACGAGTTTTCCGCTCGAGTCCTTCATCCATATGGTCGGAATGGCCCCGTACGCCCCGAAGACCCAGCTCGTCTCCGCCAGATATGTGACGAGGTTGTCCTTCCAGCCGAACGCTATAGGGGTGCGGGAGGAATCCGCGGCTTTAAGAGCGGCCAGGACCTTGTCGAGGTCGTCCATTGTCTGCGGGATGCCCACGCCGGCCGCGTCCAGCCAGTCTTTGCGATAGTACATGCAATTCTCATTCCCCATGCCGTCGTTCGCGTTAGGCAAAGCGTAGAGCTCGCCGTTCACCGTGAACGGGGCCCGGAGAGACTTCAGCACCGGCGCCTGAGACTGCTTGACAAAATCGGACGCGTACTTGTCATAGTTCGCGCTCATCGGCATCAGCAGGTCGTAGTTCTCCATTATCTTGGCCAATGTCGCGTTCCCCGGGTTGTAAAAGTCGAAGATCACGTCCGGCATAGCCTCGCCGGCAGCCAGGTTGAGGGACAGCTTTTGCTCGAAATCGCCCCAGCCCGGAGCCGTCCAGTCGTCCTTGAAGATGATGCCGTAGGTGTCCTGCAGATGGCGGGTCCACACGTTGTTGTCCCACGAGTCGCCGGATCTGTACTTGGAGTCGAGGTCGCCGTTGACCCATCTGGCCGTGGTAATGGTGATGGGTGGGTCGTACTTCTTAAAAAGCGGCGGGCCCGAATTGTCGGCCGCCGCGGACGGGGGCGCGGCGCTGGGCGCGGCGCTGGGCGCGGCGTTGTTGCCGGACGGGCTGTTGCTGGTTCCGCTGCAGGCGGCTAACACGGTGATTGCCGTCAGCGCCGCGAGAGCGGCTGAGGCTGCCGTTTTCAAAAATCTTTTCATTGATTCGACCTTCCTCTCTTTTTGTAAATATGAAAATATGGCGGCAAAGTCTGCCGCCATTATCTTACAACACGCAACCTCTAAAAATAAATAATGAATTTGCCTGAACGCATAATCAATAAAATGATTATGTCACTGCAAAGGCTGATTTTCTCCGCATTTTCCGTAACGCTCCCTGTACTCCGCCGGCGTGACGCCCGTGTTATGTTTGAACACGCGTATAAAGTTCTGTGAATTGCTGTAAGTCAGCCTCTCTGCGATCTCCGATATTTTCATCCGGCTGTTTGCGAGCATATCCTTGGCTTTTTCCAAGCGGTAGCTTATCACATACTCGCCGAAAGACAATCCGACCTCGTCCTTGAACATTTTCCCGAACTGCGACACATTCAGGCCGACATGCTCTGCCAGGATGACCTGGGACAGGTCCTCCGTATAGTGACTGTTGATATATGAAAGAGCTTTGCTGACGGCGCTTTTGCCCCAGATTTCCCGATGCTTTGCCACCGAAGAAATTATGACTGGGAAGAACTCTGTTTTCAACCAGTCCGCGATCATTTCGAACGTGTACATATCGTTTAGCCGTTTGTATACGTTGTAGTCGAATAGCTCGTACTCCCCGCTTCCGCCCTCGTAAGCTATCCGCAACGACGCCGCAATCAGCTGATAAAAAGCCTGCAAATATAAGTCGTGACTTTTTATTCCGCTCTTACGCAGATCCGATATATAGTTGCTCAACAGACGTCCGATATCATCGGCGCTGCCGATCCGGACAGCGTTTAGGACAGACTGTTCCGCTACTACCGGATAGCCGGCGCGGCCTGGTTCGGGCTCATTCCCGCTTTGCCTGAAAAGGAACACCGGTGCGGAGCCGTCGGTCAGTTGATATGACAGGGCCTCCACCGACTCGCAGTAGGACGCGCGTATATTATCGGTCCCCACATACGTTCGCCCGACGCCTATCGCGACGTTTACTCGCAGCAAATCCGCCGCCGCGCAGTGTATCTCCTCCGCCATATGAATAATACGGGACTGCCTGTTAAAAGCCTCCGGCTGGCTGACGAGGATCGCGATATAGTCCTTGCCTGCCTTGAATACGGCAAATCCGCCCTGCTCAGAAGATATCTCCTCAGCGATGTTCATCACCGCGAAGCGCAGCAGGCCCTCGTCCTCGGCCGAAAAATCCGCCTGGCGGCCGACCCGGACGCACAGCGCGCCAAAGCAGTCCGAATTCACGCAAATGCCCAGGAGTTTCATCCATTCGCCTATCTCCTCCGCGCCCATCTGCTCGGTTATAAGTCTCTGGAGGAAGAATTCGCGCAGCAGAGGCTTGCTTTTGTCGGACTCAAGGCGCAAAACATCGTAGTCGATCTGCAGCGACTCTATGTACTGTCTGATCATGTTCAACTCGTCCCCAGCCTGGCTATCCGGCCTGGCGGGGCTGTTTCCGCGTCTGATGCCGTCCACGATGTTTTTGACGACTTTGCCGAACCTTCTTGACAAAACCGCCGCGGACAAAAGTCCCAGAGCGGCCAGCGCGCCGCAGATCGCCCACGTGTTTCGCAGGATGGGCAGGAAATCCTCCCTCAGGCTGGCAACCGAGGCGACCGTTACGTATTTCCAGCCGTTGTACGGCGAGACGACGTAACTGACTATCACGTCCTCGCCGTTGGCCCTGGCGCCGAACACGCCATTGCCGCCGCCGGAATCCAGTATACTTTTTATAAACGGATACGCGTATGGATAGTAGGCAGGATCGCCCTGAAGGATATTTTGCTGGCCCCGCGCGAATATGTTGGCGGAGGGAGTCACGATGAAAAAATCACTGTCAGGGGTTATCTGCATATCGGAGAGCGCTTTGAAGATGTAATTTTCGTTTATGTCCAAAATAAAGTAACCGTTCGGGTGGTTTGAAAAGAGCGGAACGTTGCGGACTAAAGTGACCTCCAGGGTGCCGTCGGGGTTGCTCCGTTCCATCCAGAAATAAGGTTTGGGATTCGTTTCGACGGCCGCGCGGACTTTTTCATCAAGCTGGCTCACGCCGGCGGTGAAGCCTCTTCCGCCCTTTGTCGAATAGACTAAGTATCCGTCGCCGGCAAAATACAGATATATTCCGTCTATGTCGTCATAGAGCATCTGAAAGGAATATATCGTGTCAATCACCTCGCGGTAACCTATGAAATCCAGAGGAGGGTCTTTGCCGATCAGAAAATTGTCGTATATTGGGTTCATGGTCTGCTGAATGGCTTGCTTACTGAGCATTTTGAGTTTGTCGTCGATCCTGCTCTGTATCTGATTAACCATTTCCCGGTTCTCGCGGGTAAATTCACGCTGTAAGGTCATGTTCGCAACAAGATACGAGGAGGAACCCAACAGGACCACGGGTATCACGGACACCAAAGACATAATTATCAAAAGGCGCAGGTTGAACGACCGTCTGTGCAAAAGGTTTCGCATGATAGACACCTCTCACCGGGAAAAGTGGTCGGACAACGCATAACTTACGCTGAGATTATATCACAGGTATCTGGCATAGTACAAACTTTAGATGCGCGAACGTCCACTCCGCCGAGTACATGCCGCTTCAAGGGCGGCAGGCTAACCGTTATATCTCTTTCGAGAAATAGCCGATGCGCCTTTGCTACGAGGGTCGGCTATTTCTTTTTGGTCTGAATGTCAGGAAGGCTAGAACCAAGCCCGCCGCCTTAATAATCAAAGTGATTATCTCAGACAATGACATTCGACCCCTCCTCGTGAAGCAGGATGAAAGAATCACCCCCGAGGTAGGAAAGTCCTGACGGCCCTTTTCGCTCACGTACCTGATAGCATTATACCAGATATTTCGCGTTAATCAACCGCTTCCTCCGCGATGTCAGCATAGCCGTAAGCGACGCCGCCGCGCTCGACTGATATGTCAGCGCCGTCGTTCTCCACGAAAGACGCGTACCTTCGAACGATCACGCCGGCATACTTGGGATCGAGCTCCATCATATATTAACCTTCCGAAAAAGTCTTGCCAAGCGATACAAAATGGGGTAAAATAAAGATATGGATAAAAATGAGAAAGAAATAGAGATAGATGCAAAAAAAATGACGCCGGAAGAGCAATATTTTTTAAGGAAATTTATAGTCCGATTGCACCTTCAAGGAAAAAAGACATCGGAGATAGAAGTCCTAACAGGCGCAAAAACGAGACACATAAATTCCACCATACGGAAATACAAGCATGGTGGTCTTGAGGCAATACGCCTGAAAAAGATGGGCAGACCGATTGGCAAAAACAGCATTTTAACGTCTGAGCAAGAAGAAAGAATCAAAGAAACGATAATAAAAAACACTCCGGACTTTTTTAA
>WQUN01000132.1 GCA_009782085.1 Bacillota bacterium | reverse complement strand
ACGAGTTCGGAACCGGCACGCGCAAGGAGAACGTCTATATGAGCGGGGACGCGTTTCTCAGGCAGTTTGAGCGGACGTGCGGCTACGACTTTCTCTCCCGGCTGTTTTTGCTGAACAACGAGGCGGAGGGCTGGTGCGCGGCCAAGACGCGTTACGACTACTACAAGGTCTCGACGGACACGACCTACAACGTCCAGAAGTACGTGAAGGAAGCGTTCACGAGGCGCTACGGG
Source organism: Bacillota bacterium (assembly GCA_009782085.1). Taxonomy (GTDB): domain Bacteria; phylum Bacillota; class Clostridia; order Lachnospirales; family WQUN01; genus WQUN01. The sequence continues at coordinate 4,548 of WQUN01000132.1, read as the reverse complement.
GACGACGTGTTTTTGGGATACCATCACACCTGGTGGGGCGAAGGCAACTCCGGCGACCTTTGGGCCGGGAACATGGACTATTTCCGCCTGGCCGAAAACCTGAGCGGCGGTTTTGCCGACTCCGAATTCTATTCGGAGCAGACGATGCTCTCTCTGTCTCTCCTGGCCGAAAGCCTGGCCAAATACGCCGGCGGCCGCGCCGCCTACGACATGAGCTGGAACTTCGAAACCACCCGCGCCCAGGTGGAGTATTTCCCCCGTATGCTGGCGGCGCGCAACTTGCGCTGGATCGCGCATATCTACGGAAGCAGCGTCGTTTTCGGCCCCGGCTACCCGCGCCACCGCACCTGGGAGCAGGTGCCTTTGGCCCTTAAGTACCTGGACGACATGCGCGGCTTCCTGGGCGCGGCCGAAAGCAGGCCCAAGGTCGCGATGCTCTACTGCTGGGAATCCGCGGCCGCCCGGAACGACCGCTTCATGCACTATCACAGGCTGAGCCTCAAAGCCGCCATATACAGGCTTCTGACAAACCATATAGAATTGGACGTGATCCCCTCGACCGAGGTTAATTACCCCTACGACGTCCTAATAGCGCTCTGGCCGGAAATGCTTCCGGAAGAAACGTGGGAGGCCGTTAAGGCGTTCGCGGCGTCCGGGAAACAGGTGATCTTCATCGGCCCGCCTGCCCGGTATACCACGCCGGGCGGGGACATAAGCGGGGAATTCGCGGAGCTTGTCGGCGCCGAGCCGGGCGGTTTTACGGAGTACGACGGCGAATACGACTATGTGGCCCGCGACGTCTGGTTTACCGACGAGCGGATACCGATGCTCTGCGCCCCGCTGACGCCTACCGGCGGCCGGGTGACGATAAGGCACGGGGAAAATGTCCTGGGCGTGGCCAAAGGCGGCGTCTCGTACTATTCCTTTGAGATACCGCTCTGTCCCTATTTCGGCTCCGTGATCTCCGGTTTGTCGCGATATGCCAGCATAACGCCGGCTGTCCCGGGGGCGCTGTCCAAACTGAGCCGCGACGCGGAGGGCGGCGCGTACCTGACAATGGCCGCCCGCTGGGGCGAGGCGCTGGAGTGCGCCTTCGAATGCCAGGGTTCCCGGATAGAGCTTAAAAACGGCAAGCTGCTGGGCGTCCAGTGGAAGGACGGGGAGGTCCGGCGGGTCGCCGCCACGGAGGGGACGGAGGTCTCTATAGACGGGACGGCGCGGGAGTATTCGGTTATCGGGTGATATGTTGTCCGATTTGTTTTGCGGACGGAAGGGAGCGCGGCGTATTGAACGCTATAAGCGGCAAAGACCGCCGGATCCTCAGGGATCTGGCGAAGAGGCAGGCGGAGACGGCTCACGCCCCGCGGATGGACGAGCTCCGGCGGGACTGGACGCTCCACGGGAATTTCGACGGGTCAAGCCGGCCGATGGTCTTGATCGAGACGTGGACGTTCGCGGAGGACGTCATACCGCAGCTGATGGAGTGCGAGGGCGAGGACGCGCGCGGTCTCGAGTGGCAGCTTCACTATAACGCTATAAACCACGAGAAATTCGGGGACGACACCATCGTCAGCGACTATCTGCCCGAGACGTGCCGCCGGTTTTTCGTGCCGTTCGGCATTGAGCCCGAGGCGGAGCACACCGCGGACCCGTCGGGCAAGCCCGGCCTCGGGCACCGGTTTGTCGCCAGGATAGGCGACCTGGCCGAGGATTTCCACAAGCTCGGCAAGTCCCGCTTCGGGATCGACCGCGAGGCGACGCGCGCCCGCATGGATTTTGTGAACGACGCCGTCGGCGACATCCTGCCGGCGCGGCTTGTCGGCGGAAGCCTGTACGCCGGCCCCACGATGGACATTGTCCATATCATGAAAATGGAGGACATGTTCACCGCGATGTACGACTATCCGGAGCTGTTCCACAAAATGATGGACATGCTGACGGAAGACTATCTGGAGTTTTTCGGCCTCCTGGAGGCGGAGGGTGTCCTCCTGCCGACCTGCGGCGAGCGCGGCGTGGCCCAGGGCACATATTGTTACAACGACGAGCTCCCGGAGACGGGCGAAAGGCTGAAAACCTCGCAGGTCTGGGGATACATGGACTCCCAGGAGACTTCCGGCGTGTCCCCGGAGATGTACGCGGAGTTTGTCGCGCCTTATTACCGCCGCATCTCCGGGCGCTATGGGCTGCTGTCCTACGGCTGCTGCGAGGCGGTGCATCCGATATGGGACTGTTTTCTGTCCGGCCTGCCGAATCTGCGGAAGGTGTCCGTGTCGCCTTGGTGCGACGAGGAATTTATCGGCGAGCGGCTCAGGGGGCGCAGGACGGCGTATCTCCGCAAGCCGTCGCCGAATCTGCTGGGCGTGGGCGCGGAGCTGGACGAAGCCGAGGTCGCGAGGCACATGGACAGGACCGTCGCCGCCGCGAGGGGCTGCTCCCTTGAGATAATCCAGCGGGACGTCTACCGGATCAACAACACCTGGGAAAAGGTCAGGCGGTATGTGGAGCTCATCAGGAAGAGCTGCGAGAAAATTTAACATAAGGAGGTCTTCCCGCTATGTTCAAATGCAAGCCCGATTATGAGGAAGCGCAGAAGATGATGGACGCCTTCTGGGACAACGAGGACGCCGGCAGGCCCTTCGTGCATATGACCTACCCCAGGCCGGGCGCGGAGCCGTTTCCGGCCAAAGAATACCCGAGCCTGGAGGCGCGCTGGCTCGACGTCGAGTACAGGACGGAGGAGGCCGCGCACTATATGGAGAACACGGTCTTTGTCGCCGAGGCCATGCCCGTCGTCATGCCGAACCTGGGGCCGGAGATACTGTCCGCCTGGGCCGGCTGCCCGTACGTCTACGGCGAGGGCACCACGTGGACGGAGCCGTGCGTTTCCGACTGGGAAACAGACGGGGACAAGGCTGTCATCGACATGAAACACCCGCTGTTCGCCAAGCTGGAGGAGTTCACCCGCCTGCTTCTGGAGCGCGGCAAAGACAGCTTTATCACAGGCCTGACGGACTTCCACCCCGGCGGCGACCATTTGGCCGCTCTGCGCGACCCGCAGGCGCTGGCGGCGGATTTGCTGGAGCGCCCGGAGCTTGTCAAGGCGAAGCTGAAATCCTCCTACCCCGAGTATTTCGCGGCCTACGACCATTTCCTGGACATTTTGCTCGCGGCGGGGATGCCGATCGCCTCCTGGCTGCCTTTGACCGCGAAAAAGTCGATGTACATCCCGAGCAACGACTTTTCCTGCATGATAAGCGCGCAAATGTTCGAGGAATTCTTCCTGGACGGCATCGCAGAGGAGTGCCGGAAATACGACAGGAGCGTCTACCACCTCGACGGGCCGGGCGCGATACGCCACCTGGACGCCTTGCTGGCGATACCGGAACTGGACGCCGTCCAGTGGGTGCCGGGCGCGGGGCGCGAGGATATCGCGCAGTGGATCGGCCTTTTCAGGAAAGTCCTGTCCGCCGGCAAATCCGTCATAGCGTATCCGAAGGACGTCGGCGAGCTTCGCCTGCTGATGGACGCGCTTCCGGCGCGCGGGCTGTTCCTGCAGATGTGGGGCGGCGTAAAGGACGCGGACGAGGCCATGGACCTTATGAGGATCATCGAGAAATGGCCGAGGAATAAGCTATGATAATCGACCTCTCCCATGACCTGACCGAAAACACCCCCGTCTACCCCGGCGACCCCGCCGTCGGGCTGACCGTTTCCAAAACCCTTGACGCGGACGGATATACGGCTTACACGCTGCGCGCGGGGATGCACGCGGGCACCCACGTGGACGCGCCGATGCACATGACGCGAAGCGAAAAGACGATCGGTTCCTTCGGGGCCGGTTGTTTTTGCGGCAAATGCGCGGTTCTGGACGCGCGCGGGAAGGACGCGGCCGGCTTTATGCCGGAATACGCGGCGGCCATACGGGAAAATGAAATAATCCTGATACGCACGGGCTTTGACGCCTATTATTCCGATCCGGAACGGTATTTCGGGAGCCACCCGGTCATAAGCCCGGAGCTGGCGGATATTCTTATAGAGGGCCGGATAAAGATGCTGGGGATGGACACGCCGTCCCCGGACAGGCATCCGTTCGCTTTGCACAAAAAACTGCTGGGAAACGGGATTTTCCTCCTGGAAAACCTGACTAACCTCGGCGCGGTCCCGGCCGGGAGGGAACTCGAGCTCTTCGCGTTCCCGCTCAAAATCGGCGCGGAGGCGAGCCCTGTGCGCGCTGTCGCGCGGGTCATATATACGAATCGGTATGGTGTTAGTCGGAAATAAGGTTGAATTGCAAAACAGTCAAAACATACGGTAGGGCGGGGGCTTGCCCCCGCCGGAAGTTCCCGCACGGCGGGGCGGGGGCAAGCCCCCGCCCTACATATGCGGCGCGATATTCAATAAAGAAAATATGCTTCTTATACATTGAGTATTATCAACCAAATTTCCAACTATACCGAAGTGCGAAAACATTAACCTCCTCTGTCGCCGACACGCCGCTGAAGCGTTCGTCGTGTCGGCTCGTCGTCGGTAAATGTTTTCGCACTTCGG
>WQUN01000131.1 GCA_009782085.1 Bacillota bacterium | reverse complement strand
TTCGCTTACGCTCAGGATGACACCCGAGGGGTATTGTACGATAGAGCATGTCATTCTGAGCGCAAGCGAAGAATCTTAAGACCCTTCGCTTACGCTCAGGGTGACACCCGAGGGGTTGTACGATGGAGAACAACCCGGCCCCCGCGACTTACAAAATCGCGGATTCCGTAGGGTCGGGGTTCCATCCCCGACCGTATCGGTGTTCCATCCCCGGCCGTATCGGGGTTCATCCCCGACCGTATCTAGGTTCCATCCCCGGCCGTATCGGGGTTCCATCCCCGGCCGTAAACCCCTTTAACCTGTTGACATTGCACGACAAACGCATGAACATACAAATTGCACAACGAATGTAGGGCGCGCCGACCCCGGCGCGCCGAGCTTGCAATAATATTCATTGCAAACAGTGCCAATTTAGTGGAACGGCGCGCCGGGGTCGGCGCACCCTACAACAAAAGGAACTCTAATTTTATGCGGAAATATTTTCATGCGTTTGTTGTGGTTTACATTGGCCGGCAAATTAAGACGACAATAAAGTCATGAAAATCAGGCATTAGACTCCGCGAAATAATACCCCACCCCGCGCTTTGTCACCACATACCTCGGCGACTCCGGGTTGTCCTCCACCTTCGAACGCAGGCGCCTTATCGTCACGTCCACCGTGCGCACGTCGCCGTAGTATTCATAACCCCAGACCTTCTCCAGCAAGGATTCCCGCGAAAAGACCTGGTTGCTCTGGGTCGCCAGGAAGCGCAGCAGCTCGAACTCGCGCTTTGTCAGGTCGAGAAGCTCGCCCCTCCGCCGGACTTCGTACATGCCCATGTCGAAGGTCAGGTCGGCGAACGTCTGGATGTTGCCCTGGGGCGCGGCGGCCTCCGGCGCGTCCTTCCGGCGCAGGTTGGCCTTGATCCTGGCCATGAGCTCCCGGATGCCGAACGGTTTTGTCACGTAGTCGTCCGCGCCCAGCTCGAAGCCGAGCACCTTGTCGACCTCCTCCGCGCGGGCGGTCAGCATGATCACCGGCACCTGGGATTTCTCCCGCACGCGTTTGCAGACCTCGAAGCCGTCGAGCCTGGGCATCATTATGTCCAGCAAAATGAGGTCCGGGTTCTCCGTGAGGGCGAGTTCCAGGCCCCTTTCCCCGTCGTAGGCGGTGATCGCCTCAAAGCCCTCTTTCTGGAGGTTGTACTTCACTATGTCGACTATGTTCTTCTCGTCGTCGACGACCAGAATCTTAGTCATAAACCCACCTCACTCATTGTGTATTAACTGCCTGTCACAAATTGTCCGCCTGCGAATATGATACATTGTATGGACAAACAAATGTTGAAAGGATGTGTTTATATGTGGCGCAGACCATTCTGGGGAGATCGCGATTTCGATTTTGACTTCTTTTTTCCTCATCGCAGATTTTTCCTGTTCAGACACCCATTCCACCGGCGCTATTGGTGGTAATGCCGGTATAAGCTGGCACAAACGCCAAGCGGTATAGCCGTTTCGATTTGAAATGAGCTGAAAACGAGCGTTAAACGACCAATGTTCTATCGCGCGAAGTTTTGAAGCTCAATCTCAAACGAAACGACAATAAAGGCGCGCTCCGGAGCGTTTCCGGGGCGCGTTTTTACGCGCGTCCGTTTCTATCTTTGCACCCTCCCTGACGCGTCGCCCTTCATAAGCGCCTCGACCTCGCCGGCCGTGACCCGGTTAAAATCCCCCTCGACGCTGTGCTTCAAGCAGGAGGCCGCCGCGGCGAACTCCAGCGCGTCCTTCGGCGGCATCCCGCGCAGGATCCCGTAGATCAGCCCGGCGCAGAACGAGTCCCCGCCGCCGACCCTGTCCACGATGTGGACCGGGTATTTGCGCGAGAAAAAGTGCTCCTGTCCGTCGAAGTACATCGCTCCCCAGACGTTGTCGCTGGCGCTTATGCTCTCCCGCAGGGTTATCGCGACTTTTTTGAACCCGAAGCGCCCCGCCAGCTCCTCCGCGACCCGCCTGTAGCCTTCGCCGCTAAGCGTCCCGGAGGCCACGTCCGCGCCCTCCGCCTTGATCCCGAAGACCTTTTCGGCGTCCTCCTCGTTGGCGACGCAGACGTCCACGTACGGCATAAGCCCGGCCATGACGGCCCCGGCCTTCTCCGGCGTCCAAAGATTTTTCCTGTAGTTCAAATCGCAGCTGACGACGAGGTTTTTTTCCCTGGCAGTCTTGCAGGCTTCCTTGGTAATTTCGGCGGCGCGCTCGGAGAGCGCCGGGGTTATGCCGGTGAAGTGGAACCAGGCCGCGCCGTCGAAAATCCGCTCCCAGTCGAAATCGCCTTTGTCGGCCTCGCTTATCGAGGAGTGCTTTCTGTCGTACACGACCTTCGAGGCGCGCTGGGACGCGCCCTTTTCGAGATAATAGATCCCGATCCTCTCCCCGCCTGTGGCTATGCCGGAGGTGTCCACGCCGAATTTGCGGAGCTCGCGGATGGCCTCCGCGCCGATCGGGTTGTCCGGAAGTTTCGTGACAAAGCCGGCGCCTAAGCCGAAGTTCGCCAGCGAAACGCAGACGTTGGCCTCGCCGCCGCCGTATGTAGCCTCCAGGAGAGGGGCCTGGCCGAGGCGGAGGTATCCGGGAGAGGCCAGGCGGAGCATGATCTCGCCGAAGCAGATCACTTTTTGCGGCGCGGGGATATCCGGGGCTTTTGAAACTTTCCCGCGCTTCGCCTTATTCTTTGTATCCAGCTTTTCGCCCTTCTTTCGGGCTTCTCTCGACAATACGTTGTAGGCGAAATTGTAAACCACGCCCAACTCTTTCGCTATATCCGCGACGCTCATGCCCTCGGCGTACATCGCCCGTATCGCCGTGGATTTGTTCTTCTTTCGCGCGTCCATTCCAGACCCCCCGACATTAGACTTCTTCGGAAATTGGCGTTTGTCATTCTGAGCGAAGCGAAGAATCTTGATTTTAAGACCCTTCGCTGCGCTCAGGGTGACGGCGGAAAATCAATTTCCGAAGAAGTCTATTATTTTGAAACAATGATTTTTCCGTCCCATCCCGCGCGGCTCACCGTAAAGGACAAGGCGTCCGCCCCGCCCGTCTCAAGCCCCAGCCTTTCGCAGTACGCCCTGGCCCGCCGCGCGTTGTTGCACTTGATCCGGATCTCGTCCGCGTCTCCGTCCTCCAGTATCTGACCGAAAGCGCCGGCGACGCCCGCCCCGAACCGCGCTTTGACGCCGGAAAGCCTGAACCCGTGCATGATACGCACAGCCTCCCGCGTCAGCGCCTCGATCTCGTCGAATTTCCGCAGCTTTATCAGGTCCTCCTTGACCATCCAGCTCCCGCCGCAGGCCAGGACTTTGTCGAACTCGAAATAGGACGCGATGTTGGACGGCTCCAGGCCGCCGGTCGGCACGAACATAACGCCGCCGTATGGCGCGGACAGGGCCTTGAGGGTTTTCAGCCCGCCGCTCGCCTCCGCCGGGAAGAACTTAAGCGTGTCAAGGCCGTAGTTCAGGGCCTTTTCGATGTCGCTCGGGCAGCTCACGCCGGGGAGGACGGGTATCCCGTTTTCCAGGCAGCATTCCACGACGCGCTCGTTGAAGCCGGGGCTGACGATGAACTTCGCGCCGGCGGAGACGGCCTGCCTGACGAGCTCCGGGCTCGTGACCGTGCCCGCGCCGACCAAAACCTCCGGCATGGCCTCCGCGACGGCCGCGATGGCCCCGGTCGCGGCGTCCGTGCGGAAGGTTATCTCCGCCGCGTCCAGGCCGCCGGAGAGAAGCGCGCGGCACAGGGCCAGCGGGTCGTCGGCCCTGTCGAGCTTGATGACCGGTAGCAGGCCGCAGTTGAAGATGCGGGTGAAGACGGGTTCGTGAGCCATAATGAACCTCCGTGGGGGTTTTTTGCCGGTGCAATTTCACATGTCATGCTGAGCGAAGGGCCTGATACGAATCTCAGATTAATACTTCACAGGCGTGACTGTGAAGATTTTAATCGAGATTAGCATAAGATTCTTCGCTGCGCTCAGGATGACTAAAGGTTATTTTCAAATTGGATGGCGATATATTTTACTCAACTACATAAACCGTCTGACCGTTTACAATGTCTGTACGTTTCGTAATTTCCGTAGACTTTTTCAGGCAGAAAGCTGGGCGAACCCCTAAACTAACATCCGCGCCTTCCGCCCCCAATTTATCATGCCCAATAAGGAATACATTATATATCTCCCATATTTCAGGGGTACGCGTCCAGTAAGCACATCTTTCGCCATCAGATAAATAAGTAACCTTCCTGGTATATTTACCAGCAAAATAAGTGAGCGTGTTACCCTCAGGTACTCTTGTACTGAGGTCTGGACCGCTTAATTCCATCAAAGACAGAAGGAATACCTTGCGTGATATAGTTTTTGTTCTGTTTTTATGAAGGATCCAAGTGTTCTTGTCAGTAATTACCACGTCGCTGTTCACGATAGCGTCCTGCATTGTCTGGCTCAGCGTACCTATAAATTCATTATTCAAATACTTATCAATTGTGCTGTCCTCATAATATCCACCGTATTCATTGCTACCCCACAGATGTTTTTCATTTTCGTTGAATGGCATCAGATCAGGAAGTAAATATTTTCTCAGCAGCAGCGCGTTCCCCCCGTAATTCGCCGTGAGCACTATATAAGGCTCAAAGCCGCCGCTCTCCTCGATGTAAACGAGGCAGTCGTCTCCGGTTCTCCAGCTGTACGCCCTGTCCGCGACGGTATTGTTCTGCCTTGGCCATGCTTTTAACCATACCGCCAGGCCGCAAGCCGCCAGCA
>WQUN01000130.1 GCA_009782085.1 Bacillota bacterium | reverse complement strand
AATTCGTTTTTGTCCAGGCGTTCTAATTCTTCTCTTCTCATAACTATTATTTAACAGATATTGCTTGGTTTGTCAAACTGTGACTGAATAGTTACCAAAAATGAAGCGCACGCAAGACTTTTGAATGCCATGTGGTATTCATGCAGAGCGGTTTTCTGGTCGCTGTTGACGGTTTTGGCGCCTATTTTGCTCATGATGCTGGGCTTTTGGTCTATATAACACCAATTTTAGGTTTGTGCAGTTTTTCAGCGATAAATTCAATGTGCTCATAAAAGCGGCTTCGATTATTTCGATTTACATATTTATGTCACTGAAGATAAGAAAAATGATCAAGAATAATTTTCATTATTTTCGTGTTCGTGAAATCATTTATATACTGCAAACCGCATATGATGCGGAGAAATATCTTGAAAAAAAAGACCTGTTTGAAAGGGATTAGTGTGATTGCTTATTTATAGACATCATTTTCCTAACCCCAAGGAGGCGCCACCATGCACCAAGCCCTAATCTTTCAAGGCGGCTGGGACGGGCACGAGCCCCAGCTTGTCTCCGCGCGGTTCAAGCGGCTGCTCGAGGAAGCAGGCTACCGCGCCGAAATCTCTGACACCCTCGACTGCCTGGCGGACCCGGACGAGCTTTTGAAGCTGGATTTGCTGGTTCCGATCTGGACATGCGGCGAGATCAAGAGGGAGTACACGGAAAACGTGGCCAAGGCCGTCGGCGCAGGCGTCGGCATAGCCGGCTGCCACGGCGGCATGTGCGACTCGTTCCGCCAGGACACGGAGTGGCAGTTCATCACCGGCGGCCAGTGGGTCAGCCACCCGGGCGGCGACGGCGTCGAGTACACCGTGAACATCGCCGCCAGGTCGAATCCCATCGTGGCCGGCCTGGAGGACTTCAAGGTCAGGAGCGAGCACTATTACCTGCACGTCGACCCGGCCGTGGAAGTCCTGGCCACGACGCGCTTCCCGCTGGTCACGTACTGGCACGCGTCCAACAGGCCGGTGGACATGCCAGTGGTCTGGACGAAGAGCTGGGGGAACGGCCGCGTGTTCTACACCTCCCTCGGGCACCACGACGATGTGTTCGACAACTCGCCCAGCGCGGAGATCATCATGAAGCGCGGGATGCTCTGGGCCGGGGAGGGCAAGGCGTTCGCTTTGGAGCACGGCCTGACGACGGAGAGGTTCCAGAACGCGGCGAAGATGTACTGAACATAAAAAAGGAGGCTTAAAAATGACCAAGATCGGCTTCGTGGGCTGCGGCTCCATCAGCGGCATCTATCTGGAAAACATCACGCATATGTTCAAAGAGATCGAGATCGCCGGCGTGTGCGACCTGATCGACGAACGCGCGGAGAACGCCTCGAAAAAGTACGGCGTCAGGAAATACGCGGACATGCACGAGCTGTTCGCCGACCCGGAGGTCGGCATAGTCCTGAACCTGACCCGCCCCTACGAGCACTTCGGCGTGACTATGGCGGCTGTCGCGGCGGGCAAGCACGTCTACTCCGAGAAGCCCCTCGGCGCGACGCTTGAGGAGGGGCAAAAGATACTGGAGGCCGCCAGGGCCAAAAACGTGCGGATCGGCGGCGCGCCGGACACGTTCCTCGGCGCGGGCATACAGACCTGCCGGAAGCTCATCGACGACGGGTACATCGGGACGCCGGTCGGCGCGTCGGCGTTCATGGTCTGCCACGGGCACGAGACGTGGCATCCGGACCCGGAGTTCTACTATAAGTTCGGCGGCGGGCCGATGATGGACATGGGGCCGTACTACGTGACCGCCCTCGTGAACCTCCTGGGGCCGGTGCAGAGCCTGACGGGCATGTCCGGGATCTCGTTCCCGAAGCGGCTCATTACCAGCGAGCCGCACAACGGCGAGACGATCGGCGTGGACGTGCCGACTTACGTGACCGGCCTCATGCGCTTCCATTCGGGCGCCATCGGCACGATCTTCACGACCTTCGACGTGTATAAGGCGAAAGTCCCGATAATCGAGATATACGGCTCCGAGGGGACGCTGTCGGTACCAGACCCGAACTGCTTCGGCGGGCCGGTCGGCCTCTTCCGGCCGGAAAAAAACGAGTTCCTGGAGTTCCCGCTGGCGTTCGGCTACCCGGAGAACAGCCGGAGCCTGGGCCTTGCGGACATGGCGAAGGCCCTGGAGACGGGCAGGAAGCCCCGCGCCTCAAGCGACCTGACGAGCCACGTCCTGGAGATCATAACCGGGTTCGACAGATCCAGCGCTTTGGGCAGGCACATCGAGATTTCCACGAAGCCGGAGCGCCCCGCGCCGATGGTGAGGCCGGCCGCGGGCAGGGAAGGGTATCTGGACTAAATAGGGCGGGGGCTCCGCTCCCGCAGGGGTCCGGCAAACGGGAATTGTAGGGCGGGGGCTCATGACAACCTCTATAAACTGTCATCCTGAGCGAAGCGAAGGATCCTAAACAGCCAAAACACAAGATTCTTCGCTGCGCTCAGAATGACAAAGGGGGTTTATATAGGTTGCCTTATGACGGCGGGAGCAGAGTCCCCCACCCTACCCGCCGGGATTTTATGACGGCGGGAGCAGAGACCCGTCCTGCATTAACAACAGCGGCGCATGAAAAACGGTACTTGGTAATATTTATCTCCTTATCCTGCTGACATTGGAGTCGGGTGTCCATGCCCGACCGTCCGCATGATACATCCCGATTTTACTATACATATCTACGGGGGACGCATGGTCATATCCAGACTTTACCGCGGCTTCAAAACCCAGATCAGGGACGACAGGGAGTTTTCCGTCTTCCTGCTCGTCGGGCTTTTGCTGGGCCTGGCCGGCGGCATTTTCAACTCGATTTTTCCGAACTATCTGAACGACTTTTATCGTATCTCGGAGCAGCAGCGCGGGATTCTGGAGATCCCGCGGGAGTGCGCCGGCCTGGTCGTGATGCTGGTGGTTGGGGCTTTGTCCGCCCTGGGCGACGTCAGGCTCTCGAGGGTCAGCCTGATCCTGAACGTCGCCGGCGCTTTCGGCATCGCGCTGCTGGCCCCGCGCTATTCGGTCATGATCGTCTGGCTGTTCGTGTTCTCGCTGGGCCAGCACGTTTTCATGCCCCTGACCCCGAAGATCGGCATGTCGCTGTCCAGGCGCGAGAATTTCGGGGCGCGCCTCGCCAGGTACAGCGCGTTCGGGCTGGTGGCGGGCATAGCGGGGAACGGGATCGTGTGGGTCGGTATGCGGCTGCTGCATATGGGTTACAGGCCGCTGTTCATTTCCGCCGGCGTTTTCTACCTCGGCGCGGCGGCCGCGATATTTTTCATGCGCGCCGACAAGCCGGACCGCGCCCGCCCCAGGTTCGTCCTCCGGAAAAAATACGCGCTATACTACGCGCTGTGCCTGACAAACGGCGCCAGGAAGCAGATATTCCTGACGTTCGCGCCGTGGGTCCTGATAACGGTGTTCGGCGTCGGCGCGCCGACTTTCGCCGTTCTGGGCGTCATAATCAGCCTCGTCTCCGTCGGCACGAGGACGGCGGTCGGCCGCGCGATAGACAGACTCGGCGAGCGGGCCGTGCTGACCGCCGAGGCGGCGCTTCTGGTTTTGATCTGCCTGGGCTACGCGCTGTCCGGCCGGTTTTTCAGCGCGGCCGCGGCCGTTGTGATCATCGCGGTCTGCTACATAATCGACTCCTCGATGAGCGTGGTCGAAATGGCGCGCTCGACCTACGTGCGCAAGATCGCCTCCGACGAGAGCGACGTCACGCCGACCCTCGCCGCCGGCACCAGCATCGACCACATCGCCTCCATGTCCGTACCCGCGCTGGGCGGGATGCTCTGGGCGGCCACGGGGGATTACCGGCCGGTGTTCTTCGTGGCGGCCGGGATAGCGGTCGTCAACATCGTTCTGACGTCGAGGATAAAAATCGGCCGCGGCGGGCAGGGGGAAGGGGCGGAGGAACCCTCGCCGATGTCGGCGGGTTAACACTGCAACGAACTGCAACGAACAGTGCCCCATAACATTTTGCCCCTTTGACATTCGGAAAACATATGATATACTGACGCAACGCCGCAATCGGCGGCTATACCGGAATTCCATCCCCAAAACAACCGCTTATTGTCATTCCGGGGCGAAGCCGTTGAATCCCGGATCCTTCGCTGCGCTCAGGAGGACATGCGGCCCTTTATTTTCGGTAGATTGTCTTGCGTGAGGGAGGCATATCCATGCAAAGCGGGTCGATCTCCAGGACGAAACGCATGGTCGGCATGGCGATTTTCACAGCCATCATCGTCATACTTCAAATCGTGGGCAGCTTCGTCAAAATCGGGCCGTTCTCGGTTTCCCTCGTGCTGGTCCCGATCGTCGTGGGCGCGGCGCTGTACGGGCCTTCTGCGGGCGCGGTTTTCGGCCTGGCTTTCGGCGTCGTCGTGCTTATAAGCTCCATAACCGGGGTCGACCCGGGGGCTTATATGCTGTGGGCGGCCAATCCGCCGCTGACGGCCGCGCTGTGCCTGCTGAAAGGCGCGCTGGCCGGATACGCCGCCGGCCTCGTTTACTCGGCGATTGCCAAAAAACACCTGTACGTCGGCGTCGTCTGCGCCGCCGTCATATGCCCCGTGGTGAACACCGGCATATTCATGATCGCCATGTTCGCCTTTTTCCGCGGTATCCTCGTCTCCTGGGCGGGAGGCTCGCCCATCGTCTATTACGCGTTCGTGGGGATGGTCGGGGTCAATTTCCTGTTCGAACTGGGCGCGAACATCGTCCTCAGCCCGGCGATCATCAGGATCATCCGCGCGG
>WQUN01000129.1 GCA_009782085.1 Bacillota bacterium | reverse complement strand
GCAGTTGCATTCATAAACCTGTGTACCGAAAAACGACGTAAAAGTAAAAAGTTGCAGTTGAATCTTTAAGTTAGTGGATATGGGGCTCTGCTCCCGCCGCTTTTGATCTATTTCTGCCGATACTCAACTGCAATTTGTAATTTACGGCGGGAGCAGAGCTCCCGCCCTACAATTATTCATCGCTGTAATAGGCAAATTCACGGAATTTAGACTGAATTTAGACTGAACGTAGACTAACTAAATTTTCGGGCAAATTTTTGAGTGATACGCACAATCAGTCCATATTTTTTTACAACTAACAATACACATCAGTCCAAGCTAATCCCGGCAATCAGCCATATTCCATAATATGGTTTCTTCATTACTTCACATAAAATCAATCATTCTTGGAAACATAAAGACATTCCTAATCCCTATTCTGGAATAACCCCGGAGGTCATCCATTTGGAAATATACATTAAGCCGGTTAAAAAAATCACGGTCGAGGAACGCCGCGACATATATCTGCGGGATCTGGCCGAGGTGGTCGCCGACAAAAAGACCGCCGAAAAGCTCAAAAAGCTCAAGCTCCTGCACATCGAGGCGGATAAAAAGACGAATTTCCTCGTCAGCGTGACGGACATAGTCCGCGCCGTGGCGGCCAGGTTCCCGGACAACGCCGTCTCCAACCTGGGCGAAGCGGACACGGTCATCGACTTTTCCCCCACTAAAAAAAAGGACAACAGCGTCTGGAAATGGCTGAAAATAGCCTTTGTCACGCTCGTCCTCCTGGCGGGCTCGGCCACGGCGATCATGAGCTTTCACTCCGACGCCCAGATGCCTCAGGTTTTCAAAAACTACTACAGGATATTCTTCGGGAAAGAGTCCGACAGGCCGATGCTGATAGACATCCCCTACTCCGTCGGCCTCGGCGTCGGGATCATGCTGTTTTTCAACCACTTCGCGGGCAAGAAGCTCACGGAGGACCCGACGCCGATAGAGGTCGAGATGTCCCTCTACGAGACGGACGTGACTGACACGGTGCTGGACGTCCTCTCGGACGAGAGGGCGCACGAAGGGGACGGTAACAAAAATGGAACTAATTAAGCAAATCGCGGCGGTCTTTATCGGCCTCGGTTCGGGCCTCGTGATCTCCGGCGCGGTCTACGCGTTCATCTCCGTGGTCGGCGTTGTGACGAGGCTCGCGCAGAAGACCGGCACGCGCAACAGGATCAGGCTCTACGAGAGCGCGCTGGCGGTTGGCGGATTGCTCGGCGTGGCGGCCGGGCTGTTTGACGCGCGCCTGCCGATCGGGCGGATCCCGGCGGTTATATACAGCTTCTGCATAGGCGTGTTCTACGGCTGCCTGGCGGTGTCGCTGGCCGAAGTCATCAACGTGATACCTATCCTGACGCGGCGTACGAAGATACAGCGGGGCATGTTCTTTTTCATACTGGCGATCGCGCTCGGCAAGCTGGCGGGGTCGCTGCTGTACTACGTCATACCCGGGTTTTTCAAGCCAGAGTAAAACGCGCCGACCCGGCGCGCCGTAATAAGAACCTGTATCCAACCGGCCAATCCGGGGCCGAATACAGGTTCCGAGAGAGGTAGGATCATATGCAGCAGACGGAGCAGGCTAAAAAACAGTATCAGAAAATGGTGGAACGGGCCTCGCCGGGGAGCAGGACGTTCGCGAACTCCCTGAAGGCGTTTGTGGTCGGCGGGCTGATCTGCGACGTCGGGCAGCTGATCAGGAACCTGCTGCTGAAGGGCGGCGTCTCCGAAGACCACACGGCCATATATACGGCGGTGATCCTGGTGTTTCTGGGCGTGCTGCTGACGGGCCTGGGCGTATATGACAAGATAGGCAAGTTCGCGGGCGCCGGCTCCGTGGTGCCCATCACGGGCTTCGCGAACTCCGTGGCCGCGCCGGCGATCGAGTACAAAAAAGAGGGCTACGTCCTCGGCGTCGGCGCGAAGATGTTTCTGGTGGCCGGCCCGGTCATAGTGTACGGCACGCTGGCGGCCACGGTCGTGGGGCTGATCTATTATTTGGTTAAATGACACTCCGATATAGATCGAGGAGACTTCCTTATGTATAAAAACGCCGGGAAACAGACGCTTATTTTCGGCAACGACGGCGACCCCGCCTCCGCGCCGCGCATAACCGCCTGCGCGTCGATCGTCGGCCCCAAGGAGGGCGAAGGCCCGCTCGGCCGGGACTTCGACGTGGTTTCCCAGGACATTATGTTCGGAAAGGACACCTGGGAAAAGGCCGAGAGCGAGGTCGCGCGGCAGGCGGTGGAGATGGCGGCGAACAAGGCGGGGCTGCGCCTGGAGGACATACGGTTCGTTTTGGCCGGGGATCTGCTGAACCAGTGTATCGGGAGCTCCTTCGGCATGAGGGCTGTCGGCCGCCCGTTTTTCGGGCTTTTCGGGGCATGTTCCACGTTCGGGGAGGCCCTCGTCCTCGGCGCGGCGCTCGTGGACGGCGGCTGGGCCGACCACGTGATAAGCTCCGCGTCCAGCCATTTCTGCTCCGCCGAAAAGACGTTCCGCTTCCCGCTGGAGCTTGGGACGCAGCGCACCCCGACGGCCTCCTGGACGGTGACCGGGGACGGCGCGGCGGTCGTGTCGGCGTTCGGGGACGGCCCGCGGATCACGGCGGCCACGGCCGGCAAGATCGTGGACATGGGTATAAAGGACGTCAGCAACATGGGCGCGGCAATGGCCCCCGCCGTGGCGGACACGCTGACGCGCCATTTCGCGGACATGAACGCGGGCCCGGATCACTATGACGTCATAGCCACTGGGGACCTGGGCAGGATAGGGAAGGAGCTCCTGATCGAGCTGATGTTCAAGGAAGGCTACGATCTCACGAAAAACTTCACGGACTGCGGCGTCGAGATCTACGGCCCGGAACAGGACGCGCACGCCGGGGGAAGCGGCTGCGCCTGCGCGGCGGTGACTTTTTCGGGGCATTTCTACAAAAAACTGACGTCCGGGAAGATCGGGAAAATGCTGCTGGTTCCCACCGGGGCGCTGATGAACCAGACCACGGCGATGCAAGGGGAGAGCATTCCTTCGATTGCGCACGCCGTGCGAATCGAAGGAATGCAGATAACAGATAACAGATAACAATTAACAGTTAAAATCATAATTAACAGATAAAATCATTCTTATTTGGTGGCGGAAGTATGGACTATTTGAAGGCTTTTCTTGTCGGCGGGCTGATGTGCGTCGTCGGGCAGATACTGATCGACAGGACCAAGATCACGCCCGCGCGGATATTGGTGCTGTTTGTGGTTTTGGGATGCCTGCTGGGCGGGCTCGGCGTCTACGGGAAGCTGGTCGATTTCGCCGGGGCGGGCGCGACCGTGCCTCTGCCGGGCTTCGGCTACGCCATGTCCAAGAGCGTCATGGCGGAGGTCGACAAAAACGGGCTAATCGGCGTCGAGACCGGGGCGTTCAAGGCAATGGCCGGAGGCGTCACCGCGGCGGTTTTGTTCAGCTTCCTGGCGTCGCTGGTTTTTAGCGCCAAGGCGAAATGAAATAAATATACGTCGGAAAGGACCTGATTTATTGCCGTCAGCCCAAAGCGCCGCCCCCCTCTATTCCTCCGTCGACGCCAACATCGCCGCCATGGACGCGGCCTTCGCCGACTGCGGCGACCTGGTGAAGCGCGTTTTCCCCGCCGGCGAAAAAAACGCCGTCCGCGTCTGCGTGTACTATATCGACATGCTCGTGGCCAGGGACGTCGTGGACATGCACATCCTCAGCAGGCTGATGATCAGCCCGCGCGAATCCGGCCCCCCGGACATCCGCTCGAATCTCTTCCAGGCGCTCATGGACAACGGGATCACCACGGCCGACGTCTCCGAAAAGGACGATTTTGACGGCGTGAGCCTGGCGGTCCTCGCCGGAGACTCGGCGGTCTTCGTGGACGGGTTCGCCAGGGCGCTGATCGTCTCGTCCAGGGGCTTTCCGAACCGCGGCGTCCAGTCCTGCGACAGCGAGGTCGTGGTACAGGGCTCCAAGGAGGCGTTCTCCGAGGTCATGCGGATCAACACGATGCTCATCCGCCGCAGGATACGCGACACCTCCCTGAAGGTAAAACAGCTTTGCGTCGGGACCCGGAGCCGCACGGACATTGCGCTGATGTACCTGGACGGCGTTGTCCGCCCGCAGATACTCAAGGAGACGGAGGAGCGGCTCGGCGGCATCGAGATCGACGGCATACTCGACAGCGGGCAGGTCGAACAGATGATAGCCGACGACTGGCTGACGCCCTTCCCGACCGCCCAGTCCACGGAGAGGCCGGACAAGGCCGCCGACGCGATACTGGACGGGCGGATCGTCATAATCGTGGACAATTCGCCGTTTGTACTGATCGTGCCCGCGACGTTCAACACCTTTTTCCAGTCCACCGAGGACTACAACCAGCACTGGCTCGTCATGTCGTTCACGCGGCTGATGCGCTACGCGGCCGGGTTCATCGCCGTGGCTTTGCCCGGGCTTTACGTCGCTTTGACGGTGTTCAACCCGGAGATGATACCGACGCTTATGGCGCTCAAAATGGCCGCCTCGCGCAGCGCGATACCGATACCGGCCGCTTTGGAGGTGCTTATCATGGACATCGCCTTCGAACTTCTCCGGGAGGCCGGCATACGCCTGCCCAGGGCCGTCGGCAGCACCATCGGCGTCGTAGGGGGCCTGATCATCGGCCAGGCGGCCGTGGAGGCCGGGATCGTCTGCCCGCTGGTCGTCATAGTGACCGCGCTGACCGGCATCGCCTCGTTCGCCATCCCGCATACGTCCATGGTCGCCGGTTTCCGCGCCGCGAAATACCTGGTGCTGCTTTTGTCGGCGTTTCTGGGCCTGCTGGGCTTCTGGCTCGCGTTTTTGCTGGTGCTCGTCCACATGGCCTCGCTCAGGAGCTTCGGCATTCCGTACCTGTTCCCGTTCGCCTCCGGGGAGATCAACGGCTTCGGGGATTTGAGGGACACCGTCGTGCGCGCGCCGCTGCATAAACTGAATATAAGGCCGATATTCGCCAGCCCGAAAAACAGGCGTTCCGGGCGGGAAACAATAAAAGACAGATTTTTCTAAAGCAAGCCGCCAAAAGGAGACCCGCAATGTTCTCGGCAAACAACAAAATCTCTGTCCGGCAGTACCAAATCCTTCTCATAATCGACATCTTCGGCACGGGCGTGATCTTCCTGCCGAGGCGGGCGGCGGCTCTGGCCGGTCAGGACGGCTGGATCGCGCTTCTGGTCACGGCTCTGGTCATGGCCGGCGCCGCGCTTTTAATGGCCTCCGCCGTCCGCGCGTATCCCTCCGAATCATTCATAGATTTGCTGTCGAAGCTGATTTCGCGGCCCGCCGCCGCGGTTCTGGGGCTTTTGTTCGCGCTGCGGCTCTGGGCGGGCACGGCGCTGGAGCTCCACATCTTCGGCGAGATCGCCAACAAGACGCTTCTCCGCGGCACGCCCCCGGCGCTTATTTTCGGGGTGATGCTCCTCGTCGGGGCCTACGCCGCGTCCAAGGGCTACGAGACGCGCGCGCGCGTCGGCCAGATCATTTTTCCCGTCATATTCCTCCCGATAATCCTGATGTTCATCCTCGCCGGGTTCAGGGCGGACTGGAGCAACCTCAGGCCTGTTTTCGAAACGCCGCCGGAGCGGCTCGCAAGGAGCGCGTTCGCTCTCGGGTCGAGCTTCACCGGGCTGGAGTTCGCGCTGCTCGCCTACCCTTACGTCAACAACCCGAAAAAGACGCCCGGCGCCACGGCGAAGGCGACCCTCGCGGTCGGCGCGTTCATGCTGGCCGTCACCGCCGTGACCCTCGCCTCCTTTGGCCCGAAGGACGCCGCGAGACAGGTCTGGCCCGTGATCCAGCTCATGGACATGGTCTACATCCCGGGCTCCTTCGTCGAGCGGATGGACGTGCTTGTCATGAGTTTCTGGGTGCTTTCGGTATTCGCGATCACGAACGCCGGTTTTTTCTTCTCCGCGGTTGTGCTTAAGGACGTTTTCAGGCGAGGGACACACCTGGTCTACGTACTCGCCGGCGCGCCGGTGATCTTCGCGGCTTCGGCCGTCCGCTTCGACGCGGCTATGGTTTATAAGTTCGCGGACTGGATTTTCGCGACGTTTGGAGTGTTTTTCATGGCGGTTGTGCCGGCGGTCATTTATGCGGCGGCCGCGGTCAGGCGGAAGCGGGCGCAGCGCGCGTAATACGAATCTCGATTAATAACGGACGACACTTGCAAAGGGGTTCGAGGGCATGAAATCAAGATTTGCCGCCGTTGTGTCCGCCGTAGCAGCATGCGCTCTGCTACAGGGCTGTTCGGGCAAGATAAACCTGGAGCAGCGCGGATTCGCCGTCGGGCTGGGGATCGACAAATACGCCGGGGAAAAATCCGGGGACAACAACTTCACCGTAACCTTAGCCTTGCCCGTTTACGGCGAAAGTTCCGGCGGGGACGCGATCGAAAAATCCAAAATGTTAAAGACCGCCGACAGCGGCACGGTGGCCGGCGCCCTGCGCGCCGCCGACTTTAAGTCCAGCCAGAAGATATTCCTGGGGCAGACAAGGCTCCTGGCCTTGGGGCGGGACCTTCTCGCGGACAGGGAGCTTTTCCGCCAGGCGATCGGCGCGGCCGAGCGCAACGATGAGATCAGCAAGCGAATGTACGTCATGGCGACAAAGGGCTCCGCCGCCGACATAATCGGCGCGGAATCCGAGAGCGAACCCATGGCGGGTTTTTACGTCCCCGCGTATTATTCCAAGGAGCACAGGGCCGTCGGCATGACGTTCAAGACGGACCTGGAGAGCCTCGTGTCAGACCTGCGCGCCGGCGGGAACGCGCTGCTTCCCGAGATCGAGGCGTCCGGGACGGAAAAGGCGAAGGAATTCGAGATCAACGGGAGCGCGGTCATCAGGGATTACGCCTTGGCCGGATTTTTAAGCGGCGTTGAGACGCGCGGCTTCGAGTGGGTGAAGGGCGACTGCCGCGGCGAGGTGGTCAGCATAGACTTTGACGGCGAGTGCGTGCCGGTGCGCGTGGAAAAGAGCAGCGCGAAAGTGACCTTCGGAGAGGACGGAAAGCTGAACTGCCGCGCGGCCGTCGCCGTCTGCGGAACGGTCGCGGAAAGGAAGTTCGGGGACAGCTCGTCCTCCGACAGCGGCAAGACCGCGAGGCTGGAGGCGGAATTCGCCGCCGCGGTCCGCCGCGAGATACTGGCGACGGCCGATATCTTACAGCGCGAAATGGGCGCGGACGCCTATCAGTTTTTGAACGAGCTGCACAAGAACGAGCGGGAACTGTACGCGAAATACGCCCCGAACTGGGGGGAGGCGTTCCGGGAGATGGGGTTTGAAGCGGAGGTAAAAGCGGTAATTTCCGGGAGCGGAGCGATAGACTGATATTTGATGCTCAAAATAATTTTTTTTAACATCTTCGTAACATTTTTGTAAAATCCATTGCTTAAACGCGCCGAATATGTTATTATTATCCAGATGAAAAATAAATTCCGACGATATTGGGGAAAATGTCTTTACAAAAGCCTTTATGGGGGGTCGTTATGAAATCATCCGCGCGCCGCGCTCATAAAACCTTTTTTGCGGCCGCTGTCCTGGCCGCCTTGCTGATGTGCGGAAATTTAACCTTGTTCGCGGCCGCGGGCACGGTCGTCAGCTCCGCGACAAGGCTCGACCTCAGGCACGGCAGTATATCGGGCGAAAAGGCTTTCTACAGCATGGACATCCCCGAGCTCTGGCGGGCGTACCTTTTGGCCGACCGGGTAAAATCCGCGCAGACGGACGGCTCGATCGAGAAGCTGATCTTTTATTACCGGCCGCAGGACGACCTGACCAAGCCGATTCCGGTTTTGTGCATAACCGTGTACGGCAAGGACAAATACACTTCGGCGCCGGAATTTTCCGTGTTTCTCGAAACTCACAAATACTATTTCGCGTACCGCTGCACCGAAGAGATGGAGCTCCAGAACGAGGTCGACCAGGCCATCGTCAACCAGATACTCACAAAGGCCGAGGACGACATCTTTCTGTCCAGCCTGATATGGCCCTCCTCCGACGACGAGAAAGTTTTCACGAACACCCTCTGGGTCAACGGTATGCAGCTGCACGCCTACCCTTACAAGCAAAGCAACGTGACGCTGCTGCCGATACGGGACGTATGCGAGGCCCTGGGCTACAGCGTCGGCTGGATCGCGGACCGCCGCGCGGTCACCGTCGCGAAGCCGGGGGAATACTATTTGCTGCTGGCGGACAATCCCAACGTGAACGACGGCTATCCCATCGTCATAAAGAACGACAAGTCGTACATCTCGTCGCTCTATTTCGCGACGCATATGAAGGTGAACATCCAGGTGGACGAAAGGTCGAACGTTTCGATATACTAGGGGAATGTAGAATTGATCGAGGCAAGGTGGTTTGTCGGCGGCGATCCCGGCGACGCCCGCGTGATCAGACGCAAAGTCTTTATCGAGGAACAGGGCGCGGACGGGGCCGCTGAAGCAGACGGCCGCGACGGAAGCGCCATACATCTGGTCGCATACGACGGAGGCGCTCCGGTGGCTGCCGGGCGCGTGATCCCGGAGGCCGACGCGGCGGTGATCGGCCGCGTGGCCGTCCTGAAAGAAGAGCGCGGCAAGGGCTACGGCGATTTCGTGATGAAAACGCTCGTCTGGCTGGCCGCCGAAATGCGCTACGACACGCTGGTCGTCCACTCCCGGCTCTCCGCCGCCGGCTTCTTCCGGAAGTTCGGCTTTAAGCCGGCGGGCGGGGAATACGAGGAAGCCGGCGTAACTTATGTCACGATGGTCAGGAAGGGAGGCGCGAAGACGTGCGGGAGCGGCCTTTGAAATATTATGTCGCGGACGTGTTCACCGACCGCCCGTTCGGCGGGAACCCCGCGGGAGTGTGCCTGCTGGAGGACTGGCCGGACGACGGGCTGATGCAAAGCATAGCCGCCGAAAACAACCTGTCCGAAACGGCGTTTCTCGTCAGGCGGGAAGACCGCTACAGCCTGCGGTGGTTCACGCCGGAGCTGGAGATAGACCTCTGCGGCCACGCGACGATGGGGAGCGCGTTCGTCCTGTTCGAATACCTGGAGCGGGACGCGGCGGAGCTTCGTTTCGAGACGCGAAGCGGGGTCCTGACCGTGGCCAAGGGCGAAGACGGCCTGCTCTGGATGGACCTGCCCTCGAGGCCGGGCGCGCCGGCCCCGAATTTCCCGTGCCTGCGCGGCGCGCTGGGAATAGCGCGGTTCGATACATACAAGTCCGCCGACATTCTGGTCGTCCTGGAAAACGAGGACGAGGTCGGGAATCTCGCGCCGGATTTTGCGAAACTGAAGCCCCTGAAGGACGAGGCCGGCATGTCCGGCGACGATTTCGGCGTGATAGTCACGGCGCGCGGCTCGGAGACATCCGGCTGCGACTTCGTCTCGCGCTTCTTCGCGCCGGGCGCCGGGATCAACGAGGACCCCGTGACCGGCCGCGCGCACTGCGTCCTGATCCCGTACTGGGCGAAACGCCTCGGAAAGGCGTCGATGACCGCCCGGCAGCTTTCCCGGCGCGGCGGGCGGCTTTGGTGCGAGGACGCGGGGGAGAGGGTCAGGATCGGGGGGAAGGCGAAGCTGTATCTGACGGGTGAAATTTGGGTTTGACGGCTATTTTTCATATACCCATTGTACATCGTTCAAAACCGAAGCCCTAAAATGTTGGTTCTGCGAGTTCAGCACCCCCTTATACCAAACGTAATCTATTTTTGGTACATGCGTATAGGAGATCAGCAGGTCATTGACTTCCTCAATATAATTCAACAGTTCGTCCGCTCCCGCCTCTTGTCTGCTATCATAGTCATACAGCAAATCCATATCGCTGTTGTCATTTCCGTCTCCTCTGACAAAAGAGCCGAATATGCCCACGCGCTTTATGGCAGGATAGTTTCGCGCCAATAATATTATGTCGATTATATTAGCGTCAATCATTCTGTCCGTCTCCCTCAAGCGTTGCCAAAACAGCATAAAGTTCAGATAAAACTTTTGAAGCCGTGAGCTTTTTGCATATAGAATATATGATGCCAAAATCAATGTTGTCATAGTCATGACTCGCTATATTCCTGGCGCCGGAAAGATTAATTTTGTTGAGTTCATTTAACATGTTACTTCTTTCTTCGCCCAGCTTGTTTTTGGCCTCGTATATATTGGTAATAAATTGCGTACATGCAGCCTGCGATATTTCGTCATGTTTTAAGTTGTTCGGGTCTATAATACCGTTGAGCGCGAAACATTTTTTAATATTGAGAATGTGCCTGATAATACTGTTGATTTTTTGAGCGTCGTATTCGGACGATTCACGCATATTATTTCACTCCATTGATCTATAATATAACACATTACATAACGTCACACTTATCCATATACAATGCCTCTGCCTTCTTTACTTTTATTATAACGCCTGCGTCTTGATTTACAAGTATAAATTTTCCAAGTGTCTTTGGCCTTAGTCTAGGAATCTATAATATTTTTTTACGTAGTTTATTCGCCGCGCTCAATCGTTCTGGGTGCAGCAAATTTTCGCGGTAAAATCGTAGGGGACGCCCCCCTGGGCGTCCCGTTACCTGGTTCTGCCGACAACAGCGTGACGCCGAGGGCGGCGTGCAACTGCGGGACGCCGAGGGCGGCGTCCCCTACTGTATTATGGCGTATCCCACGAAAATTCGGGCCACGAAAATTCGCCGCGCCCAATCGTTCTTCGGCATTTGACTTTTCCCGGGGGAATAAATATAATGTATCGGAAAATTAAACCGTATGTCTTCAGGGCAGC
This sequence comes from Bacillota bacterium, assembly GCA_009782085.1. Taxonomy (GTDB): domain Bacteria; phylum Bacillota; class Clostridia; order Lachnospirales; family WQUN01; genus WQUN01. The sequence continues at coordinate 1,238 of WQUN01000129.1, read as the reverse complement.
TGAAATCGTTGGGGGGAAAAGCATGAGGCAGTTTTCGAGGACAAGGACGGTCGCCACCCTGGCGGTTCTGGCGGCGGTCGCCTACCTGGTCACAGTCGTCACGCGCGTGCCGTTTATCCCGGCCGCGCCCTTTCTGAAATACGACCCGAAGGACGTCATAGTCGCGATATCGGGCTTTATCTTCGGCCCGCTCGCGGCCTTTGCCGTCTCGACGGCCGTGTGCCTCGTGGAGATGGTCACGGTTTCGGAATCCGGCCCGATCGGCATGGTGATGGAAGTCCTGGCGAGCTGTTCGTTCGCGTGCGTCGCGGCCTTTGTCTACTACCGGCGCCGGACAATGACGCGGGCGTTTATTGGGCTGGCCCTGGGCTGGGTCTGCATGATCGCGGTGATGCTGCTGTGGAACTACTTTTTGACGCCCGTCTATCTGGGGATGCCGCGGGAAAGCGTCGTGGCGATGTTTCTGCCGGTGATCATACCGTTCAACGCGATAAAGGGCGGGCTGAACGCGGGCATAATCCTGCTGGCGTACAAGCCGGTCATGACGGCGCTCCGCAAGGCGCGCCTGCTGCCCGCGTCGCGTATGCCGGCGGCGGGCGGCGCGGACGGCCGGACGGCCGCGGAAAACGCCGGCGCGAAAACCGGATTCAGGATCGGCCCCGCGCTCGTCGCGGTCTTCGTGATAGCGAGCTGCGTCCTGTTCATACTCGCTTTGCAAAATCGAATATAAAAAGAACATAGGAGGAAAATGCGTATGCCGGTTTTCGGCCACTATCTGATGTTTGACCGCGCCTGCGCCGAGGCGATGGAGTTCTACAAAGAGGCGTTCGGCGGGGAGATCCTGGAAATGCGGAAATACGGCGATATGCCCCCGAATCCGGCGTTTCCCGTGGCGGAGGCGGACAAAGGGCTGGTGCTCCACGCCAGGCTTAGGGTCGGCGATACGGAGATCATGGCGGCAGACGGCAAAAACAGGCGGGCCGCCGGCGAGAACATGTATATAACCATGACCGCAAAGGACGCCGCCGCGGTCCAAAAAGCCTGGGACGCGCTTAAAGAGGGCGCGGAGGTCTATATGGACCTGGCGCCGGCCTTCTTCGCCGCGCTGCACGGCTCGCTGCGGGACAGGTTCGGGATAAACTGGATGTTTACGGTATTGGTTTGCACACCCAGAAACGGAGGCCGCATATGCTAGATATACGCCTGATAAGGACTGACCCCGACCTGGTTCGGGAGAA
>WQUN01000128.1 GCA_009782085.1 Bacillota bacterium | reverse complement strand
AGCTGACGGTCAGGAAAGTTGTGGAAGACCCCGACGGAGTGGCTGACCCGGACGATAAATTCTCCATCACCACCGAGGGTTCGGGGAACGTGGGCACGGACACCGCGGAGCTCGCGGACGGGGACAGCGTCGTATACTCGTTCTATTCCCTCGCCAACGACGACAGGTTTGATTTCACGGTTTACGAAGAAGACACGGCTACTTCGGCTACATATGAACTGGACTCCTCTGAGATAGTCGTGAACGGCGGCGTGTCGGCGGACCTTGCCGCCGGATCCTCGATCACCATAGGGGACAGCGCGGTCGTAACGCTCACGAACACAAAGCTGACGAAAACCCTGACGGTCAACTACGTCGACGCCGACGGGAACCTTCTGGAGGCGCAGACCACGCCGCCCGTCAAATACGGCCAGAACGCCGACTACGACGCGTCCGGCTGGGCGCCGGCCGTCTATGACCCGAGCGACCCGGCGTCGATTATAACGATAGGCGGCAAAAAGTACATATATAAACTCGATAACGGTGATCCTAATCTTTACACCGATTCGGACCCGGAAACGGGAACGATGGACGACAATAAGGTCGTCCAATACGTGCTGGAGCCGCTGACTTACACGCTGACGGTGGAGTACGTGGACGCCGACGGCAATGTGCTGGATACGGTCATAGACAAGGAGCCGGCCGACGCGGACGACCCGTACGACACGAATTCCTCCGAGCCGGTCCTCTATGATCCGAGCGACCAGGACACGATCATCACCATCGGCGGCAAAGACTACAAATACACGGCATTGAATAATCTATACAGCGATTCGGACCCGGCATCCGGGACCATGGACGGCGACAAGGTCGTCAAGTATGTCCTGGAACCGCTGCAGTACACTCTGACGGTCAACTGGGTGGATCCCGACGGCAATATCCTGGAGACGCCGGTGGACGCGGAGCTGTACGACCAGGGCGATTCTTATGACGCGTCCGGCGACGCCCCCGCCGTCGGCGCGGTCATAGAGGTGAACGGCAGAAAGTATAAATATCCGAGCGCCGGCAACCTCTACGGCACTTCGGACGCCGAAGCCGGCAGCATGGGAGGCGACAAGATCGTCAACTACCTGCTGGTTCCGGTGACGCACACTTTGACGGTCAACTACGTCGACCCCGAGGGCAACATCCTGGAGACGGTCGTCAACCAGGACCCGTACGACGACGGGGACGCCTATGACACTGCGCCCTCCGAGCCGGGGCAGGACGAGATAAAGTACGGAGACGTAGCCTACATGTATGAAGGCAATATTTCCGACGATTCGGACGCCACGTCCGGCACAATGAAAAAGGACAACGTCGTGAACTATGTGCTGGTGCCCAAGACGGCGGACATAACCGTCACGAAAACGTCCCCGCAGTCCGGTCTGACCGTGAACGACGGCGACGCCGTGTCATACGACATCACCGTGAAGAATTCGGGCGCGGGCAACGCGCTGGACGTGTCCGTCTCCGACAGCCTGGACGACGCGCTGACTTCCGCGAGCGCGATTTTGGTTTCGAACACTGTTAAAGGCGTTGCCACTGGCCAGGCCCTAGAAGTCACCGTCAGCGGCGGCAAGGTGGCGTGCGACATCGGGACCATGCTTCCCGGGCAGATTATTGTCATCCGCGTGAACGCCGTGGTCGATTTGCCCGGAGGCGGCGAGATCCCCAACTTCGCGAAGGTTAAATACACAGATCCGGCCGTCAGCCCCGATCCGAAGGAAAAGCCCTCGGAGGAGGTCGACATCAACGTGGATCGGCCTCCGGATAGTACATCCCCGGCGGCGATAACGGTCACGAAGGCGTCGCCGCAGGCGGACAAAACTGTGCCTAACGGCTCCGGCGTTTCGTATACAATCACCGTGACGAATACCGGCGGGGAAGAAGCGCTGAACGCGATTGTCTCCGACACCCTGGACAGCGCCCTTGCCGAGTTCGCCGGGAGCGTCGTCTCCGATTCGGCGACGACGCCCCAGGCCATCAACGTCAGCACCTCCGGAAGAAAGATTATCTGGACCATCCCCGTCATCGCTCCCGGCGAGGTGTTGGTGCTCGGCGTAAGCGCCAAGGTGAATCTGCCGAACGGCGGGGATATATACAATTTCGCGACGGTCAAGTATGACTATATGGACAACGGAGTCTTAAGAACGGCGGAAAAGCCGTCGAACATAGTCGTGATCCACGTGAAGGGGAACCCGCCGCCTCCGCCGCCCCCGCCGCCGCCTGGACCGGGAGGCTACGTTCCCACGTATCCGGAGCCGGTAGTTACGCCTAAGCCTACGCCCACGCCGACCCCGACGCCGAGCGCGTTCCCGGAGATTCCGCTCGCCACGACGCCGACGCCGGCCCCAACTCCGGCCCCGACGCCGACACAGCCGACGGTGACGATCACGCCGGAACAGACGCCGACCTCTCCGGTGCTTCCTCCCAAGGAGAACCCGAAGACGGGAGAGATGGTTCTGAGCTGGCTGCCGCTCGCGGCGCTCGGCCTGGGCGCGGTTATCGCTTTGATATTCAGGAAGAGAAAAGCGGTCAGGAAATAAACGGCAGGGCGGCGCGCGCCGCCGGCGCCGGATCAGGCATTGCTGGACTGAATCGTAAAAACACGTAAAAACAACCCCGCCAGACGGCGGGGTTGTTTTATACCGGAGTGCGAAAACATTAGCCTCCTCTGTCAATGTCGTCGGCAAATGTTTTCTGCATCCGGTATAGTTCATTTGCGTCAATCGGCGCCGGGCGTGGCCCAGTCGTTTTCGATCAGTTTCCCGGCGACGACCAGACGGGAGTCGTCCGGAAGGTTCGAGCAGGTCGATAGCGTCAGTATGCGGTCGCCGGTGTGCACCTCCACGCCGAAATCGAAGAGCGATTTGGCGTTCATCGTGTCCAGGATCAGGCCGAACTGCCCGTCGTCTATGTTGACGAGGTTATAATAAAAATTGGTATCCGTCTCGAATACGGCGAATATCTCATACGTCTGCTCCCCGTAAAGGGTCATCAGGCGCAGATACCGGTTGCCGCGCGCGAAATCCCCGTTCAGGAAGTTCCTGAGTTCGTGGAACATGATCTTCGCTTTCATGTTGTGTCCGTATATGATGGTGTTTTTGTCCTGACGCGTAAAATCGTTCTCGTAATCCAGGAACAGCCAACCCGCGTTGCTGGCCCTTTTGCTTATGTCGTGGGTCATGTAGAAATCATTGTCCGCCGCCTGAGTGATATAATACTGTATGTTAGTGCCGGGCACGTCCAGATATCCGACGATATCGCCGTTGCCGTATTCCGTCCGCGCCGCCAGTATTTCCGGCAAAATCGGCGTTTCGGTAGGCTCCGGCGACGGGCTGGGGGACACAGACGCGGAGGGCGGCGGCGTTTGCGCGGGGCTTGGAGAAGGCGTTGGCGTGGGCGAGGCCGTAGCTGAGGTCGCGGAGGGCGCGGCGCTCGCGGAAGGCTCCGGCGTGATCAGCGCCGTGCCCTCGTAGTAATTCTGACCGCCCGTTTTGCTCACGGCGAAGCCCACGCCTAAAACGACGACGACAGCGCCCGCGATCATTATGACCCATTGCGGCGGCCCGAATGAATACGCCTTCGGCAGGCGCCGAAGGAGATAGCGTATCAGGAACGCCGCGGCGGCGATAACTGCCGCGGACGCGCCCATGCTCAGAAGGACCTGAAAGACATTATCCGTGAAAGCGTCACCCCTTTATGCAGTCGTTTCGTTTGAAATTGAGCTTCAAAACTTCGCGCGAAACGCCCCTGAAAATTGGTCGTTTTGCGCTCGTTTTCAGCTCATTTCAAATCGAAACGACATCAAGAACTTGACTTCATCCTCCTGTCCAGCAGTTCCCTCGCAGCGTTATACCCCATCTTCTTCTGCCTGTGGTTTATCGCCGCGGACTCGCAGATGATCGCCAGGTTGCGGCCAGGACGGATCGGTATGGAGTGGCAGGCGATCGAGTTGCCCAGGATCTCCGTGCGCTCCTGCTCCAGGCCGACGCGCTCGTATTCCTTGTTCTTGTCCCACGCCTCCATCTTGATGATCAGATCGATAGCCTGCGTGGCTTTGACAGACTCGACGCCGAACATCTGCCGGACGTCTATGATGCCGATGCCGCGGAGCTCTATGAAATAGCGGATGGACTCCGGGCTGCTCCCGACCAATGTCTGCTGGGAGACGCGCCTGATCTCCACCGCGTCGTCCGCCACGAGCCTGTGCCCGCGCTTGACAAGCTCCAGCGCCGTCTCGCTCTTGCCGATGCCGCTCTCGCCCATGATCAGAAGCCCCTCTCCGTACACGTCCACCAACACGCCGTGGATGGTTATGCGCGGCGCGAGCTGGGTCTTCAGCCAGGGGATAATTTCGCCCATGAAGTCTGTTGTGCTGGCGTCAGTCCCGAAAATCGGGATCGAGAACTCGTCGGAATACTGCACCATTTCCGGGAACGGCGCGAGGCTCCTGCATATGACGATGCACGGTATCTGATACTGGAACATCCGGTAAAGCGTCTTGGCGCGGACTTCGAGCTCCATCTTCTGCAAAAAGGTGTACTCCACCAGGCCGATGATCTGTATTCTGTCGGAGTCGAAATAGTCGTAGAACCCCGCGAGCTGGAGCGCGGGCCGGTTGATCTCCGCGCGCTCGATCTGTTTCCCGGGGAATTCGGTGTCCCGGGAGAGGATCTTCAGGTTGAAAAAGTCGATCATGTCGGAAAGGGGGACGGAGTAGATCATGACGGCCTCCGGTCGCGGGGCGCGCCGGGGTCGGCGCGCCGCTTGATTTTATAATTTCTTTATCTTTACCCACAGCATATTATACACCATGCCGGTGAGAATTTCCATACGGTCGGGCATGGCGGCCCCTCTTTTCCGTTAATCCCTGCAATTGATTACTTTTATTTTTTTTCAGCGTTTCATCATCCAGCAAAACCATTGTGCATTCTTCGCACATACCCGCCGAATTTATCCTAACTTCGTCAAGGCAGCATTTAGTATCTTGATTGTAAACGCAGTAATCAAATTCGCACTTCATTCTTTTATCCCCCACTCGCAAAATCAGAAGGTACCATATGATACCGCTATGTGCAGACTATAACACCGCTTGGTACCATTTGCAAGGGGTGACATATGTGTTCTATAAAAGGATAGCGGATCTGCGGACCGACCACGACAGGACACAGCAGGAAATCGCCGGTATACTGCATTGCAACCGGCAGGTATACGCGCGGTATGAAAGAGGTCTTCGTGAAATCCCGGTTTCCATGCTGATCACGCTTGCCGAATATTATGGCGTGAGCGTTGATTACATATTGGGTCTAACGAATGATCCGCGCCAACCGTAGGGGGATTATCAATCGCCCGCTATCGGACGCACACAACGGGCGAATGATAATCGACCCTACAACGGGCGATTGATAACCACCCTTACAACGGGCGATTGATAATCTCCCCTACATGATCATTTTAGACATTTCCATCGGACGATTCCGATAAAGCGTCCAAATCCTCCGCTTCCTCCGCCGCGCCCAACAGCTCCGCGCTCCGCTCCGCCGGAAGCTCCCCGACCGCCCGGAGCCTTCTTTCTATCGCCTTCGACCGCCTGCCGAAGTTCTCCGTCTCCCTGACCGCCTGATCCAGCTTCTTTTTTATGCTGTCCACGACGCCGCCGAACTTGCCGAACTCCGTCTTGACCGCGCCCAGAAGCTCCCAGACCTCGCCCGAGCGCGCCTCTATGGCGAGCGTCCGGAAGCCCATCTGCAAGCTGTTCAGGAAAGCCGACAGGTTCGTCGGGCCGACGACCGTGACCTTGTTCTCCCGCTGCAAAAAAGCGAAAAGCTCCGCCCGCCGGACGATCTCCGCGTAAAGCCCCTCCGTCGGCACGAACATGATGGCAAAATCCGTAGTGACCGGCGGATTCAGGTACTTGCTCTGGATATCCCTGGCGCACCTGCGCACCGCGCTCTCGAAGGCGGCCGAGGCTTTCCCGGCCTCGTCGGCCCGGCCGCCCTCGTAGGCGTCTACGAGCCGCTGGTAGTCCTCGACCGGGAACTTCGAGTCGATCGGCAAGAGCAAGGTCTTGTCGGCGCTGTTTTTATCCGGCAGCTTTATGACGAAATCGACTTTTTCACCGCCGTTTCCGCCGACCGACGCCTGCGCCTCGTACTGCCCCGGAGACAGGATCTGCTCCAGAATCGCTCCGAGCTGTATCTCCCCGAGCGTCCCTCTTGTTTTAACATTCGTGAGCGCCTTTTTCAGGTCCCCGACGCCGGCGGCGAGCTGCCGCATGTCGCCCAGGCCCTGGTGCACCTTCTCCAGGCGTTCGCTTATGACGCCGAACGAGTCGTTGAAGCGCTTCTCCACGGTGTCTTTGAGGTTCTCGTCCACGGTCTTGCGCATCTCGTCAAGCCGCCTGGCCGTCTCCTCCCGGATCGCGGCCAGCTGCCTGTCCACGGAGGCGCGGATGTCCTCCTGCCGCCTGGTCATGTCGTCGAACTGCTCGCGCTGGCGGTTGTTGAACGCGGAGACGTTCCTGGAGAAGCTGTCGTCGAAAACCTGAAGGTTCCGGGAAAGGTTTTCCCCAAGGCTTTTTTGGTTCCGGGAAAGGCTTTCCTCAAAGCTTCTGAGGTTCTCGCGCAGCTCGTCGCGGTTTTCGCGCGCGGACTTGGCGATCTCGCCGCGGCTGCGGGCAAACTCGTCGCCAAGGCGGGCGTCGCGGCCGCGGGCGTCCGCGGCCGCTTTGTCGTCCAGGCGGCGGAGGCCGTCGGAGAGGTCGGAAAAGAGGCGGCGGAGTTCGGTTGGAACGCCGCCGTTTTTTCGCAGACGCAGGGCCAGATCGACAATTGCCAGGACGCACAGTATGACAAGCAGCGCGATTATTGTTATCTCCATATGATATGCCGCGTCCCTACGATTCCGCTTTGTCGTTCTCCGCGATTTTCAATCCGCCCGCGGCTTCCGCGCTCACGCCGGTGACATTGATGTTCCTGTCCGTCCTGGCCGCCTTGGTAAACCCGTCCAGCACGCCGCGCAGGTCGAAGCCCGTCATCTCGTTCACCGCGTCAATCGTGGCGGCCAGCGTCTTTGTCACCGTCTCGGCCATTTTCATAGCGCCGCCCCCGCCGGTCCCGCTGTCCCACACTATGACCTTGTCGATGTTGGATATCGGCTCCGCCACGTTTTTGGCCATCTCAGGCAGGACTTCCACCAGCATCTGCACCACGGCCGCGTTTCCGTACTCCTTGTAAGCCTCGGCCTTCTTGCGCATACCGTCGGCCTCGGCCTCCAGCTTCAGCCGTATCGCCGTCGCCTCGGCCTCGCCCTTCATCCGGATGACCTCGGCCTCCTGCTTGCCGACCGTCCCCAGCTTGAACGCCTCCGCGTCGGCCTTCTTTTTCTCGGCCTCGGCGGCCGCCTCGGCCTGCTTGATGTTGCGTATCTTCTCCGCCTCCGCCTGGAGCTCGACCGCCTGCCGCGCCGCTTCGGCGGGGTTAATAACCGTTTCGGCCAGCTCGCGCTTCTTCGCGTCGGCCTTTGTCTGCGCCAGCTCGATGTTCTTCTGCTGCTTGGCTACCTCCACCTGCATCGACTCCGTGGCGATCTGCTGGGCGCGCTGCTGGTTCAGGATCTCCGCGTCGGCGTTGGTGTCTATTATGCTCTTGCGGACCTTGTTCTGCTCTATCTCATAGGCCGCGTCGGCCCTTGCCTTGGCGGTCTGCGCCTCGGTCTGGTAGGTGGACTGCTTGACCTGTTTGTCCTTCTCGGCCTGGGCTATGGCCGCCTCGGCCGCCAGGCGCGCCTCCTCGCCCTCCCTGTTCGCCTGGGAGATCTTGACCTTGGCCTCCTTGTCGGCCTCGGCCTTGGCTATCTCGGCGTCCTTTTTGACGGCGGCTATGCGCGGCGCGCCCAGCGCCACCAGGTAGCCGTTGGGGTCGGTTATCTCCTTTATCGTGAAGGCAATCAGCTCGAAGCCCATGGCCGCCAGGCTCGAGTCGGCCACGTCGCGCACCTGCTGGGAGAAGGCCTCCCTGTCCTTGTATATCTCCTCCACGGTCATCTTACCGACGATCTCGCGGAGCTTGCCCTCCAGGACGCTGTTGACGGTGCCGCGGATGCGCGAGTTGGTCATGTCCTCCTTGCCCGTGTAGAACTGCTCGAAGGCGGTCAGGATGCTCGAGACCTCGTTCTTGATCTTGATGACCGCGACGCCCGTCGCCGTGATCGGCACGCCCTGGATCGTCATGGCGGCGGTGGTGTTGATGTCGAGGGGGATGTTCTCGAGCGAGATGATGTCCATCCGCTCGATGACCGGGAACAGGACCGTGCCGCCGCCGGTGATCACGCGTTTGCGCGTGCCTGTCACGACGCCGGCCTTGTCCGGCGGGACTTTTTTCCACATCGACAGGAGAAGGGAAAGAATGATGACAACGCCGATCACCGCGACGACGATCAGGATTATTAAATTTAAATTGGGCATATGTAGGCCTCCTTATGGTATGTTGCGCTAATTTGCGTTTGTGAATTCCGCGCTCTCCTTCGTTTCCCGCTCCGCCCGCGCGACTATAGCCCGGCCGCGCTCTATGCCGACTATGCGGACCGCCGCGCCCTGCGGGATGTCGGCTTCGTTTTCCGAAACCGCGGCGTAAACGACCATCCCCGACTTGCCCTCGAACCTTATCGCCCCGACCTTGCCGCTGGGAATCGCCTCGATGACCTCCGCGTCCGCGCCCGCGAAGGAGTGCGCGTCGCTGGCGGTGTTGTTCGCGCGTTTTAGCGGCACGAGGAGACCGTTGTTCACGATTGTCATCGCGGCGTAGCCGGCAAAGAGCGCCGCCGGCCAGATCAGGGCGGACGGAAGGCCAGTGACGCGGCTCATGATCTCGCCCGACGCGCCCGTCACGATCAGCATTATGCACCAGACGATCGGCGACATCGGCAAAAACGACAGGTGCACGCCATGGGCCATTCCGGCGTCGTGGCCGGAGAGCGCGTGATGGGCCGCGCCGGCGTCGTGGCCGGAGAGCGCGCCGTGGCCCGCGCCTATGTCGTGGCCGGAGAGCGCGCCGTGGCCCGCGCCTATGTCGTGGCCGGAGAGCGCGCCGTGGCCCGCGCCTATGTCGTGACCGGGAACTGCGCCGTGGCCCGCGCCTATGTCGTGACCGGAAAACGCGCCGTGGCCCGCGCCGGCGGCGTGCCCCGGGCCGAGGCCGTGGCCGAAGTCCCCAAAGTCGCCCATATGCAAGGCGTGGAAGACGCCCTCCAGCCCGCTGAAAAGGAACGACGCGGCCAAAGACACCGCCGGCAGCGCCACTCCGATAACCAAAAGGATCATAAACGCGGACATCCGATCCCCCCGTTTTTGTTTAGAGTTCCCTCGGAAAGTCGAAAACCGCATAAGAGCTGTCATTCTGAGCGTTAGCGAAGAACCTTCCCCCCATTGTTACGGCGCAATTTTGGGATAAAGACCCTTTGCTTCGCTCAGCTGACAACTGGTATAAAATGGTTTCCGAGGGTACTCGTTTATTTTTCGTGATCGCCGTTATGGACAGCCGTCGCAACGCGGCGCAATGTAAGCGGCATCATCAGCCAATTATACTATTTTTCGCGCGGCTATGCAACATGGCGGAACCCCCGGGCGCGGCAAATTTTCGTGGATTTTCGTGGGATACGCCATAATACAGGGACGCCGCCCTCGGCGTCTCGCGCCGCTCTCAGCGTCCCGCGCCACCCTCAGCGTCCCGTGCCGCCCTCAGCGTCCCGCGCCGCCCTCAGCGTCCCGCAGTTGTCGGCAGATTAAGGTAACGGGAGGCCTAGGGGGGCGTCCCCTACGATTTTACCGCGAAAATTTGCCGCACCCGAACCCCTGCGGGTGCGGCAAATTTACGGCAAATTCACGGCAATTATACCGGATGCAGAAAACATTTGCCGACGATGTCGACAGAGGAGGCTAATGTTTTCGCACTCCGGTATGCATACCTATGCGTTTGTCGCGGGCAACCTATGCAACCCCGTTGCGCGCGGCGGTAAAATATGATATTACTTGTATTGTCAATAAAAGATATACGCGATTCCGCTCTTTTTGTTTGAAAATAATTCCCGGATGTGATCTGTATGCAAACCGGCAAGCTGAAAATCATCAACGCCGCCTTGATAACCCCCTTTCGCCGCCTGACTGACGCGTGCCTGGTCTGCGAGAACGGGAAGATCGCCTGCGTCGGGAAGGAAGCGCCAGCGGCCGGGAAATGCCGGGAAATCGACGCGAAAGGCATGTATGTCGCCCCCGGGTTCATCGACATACACACGCACGGCGGGGGCGGCCATGACTTTATGGACGGCGCCGCCGGGGCGTTTACCGGCGCGGCGCAAAAACACGCGGAGCACGGGACGACGGCCCTCGCGCCGACGACTCTGGCCAGTTCCCCGGAGGAGCTCATAAACGCGTTCGAGGCGTTCAAGGAGGCGAAAGCGCGCGAATACGACGGGGCCGACATGCTGGGGCTGCACCTGGAGGGCCCCTATTTCTCTGCGGCGCAAAAGGGCGCGCAGGACCCGAGGTACCTGAGAAACCCCGTCCCGGAGGAATACCTGCGTATCCTGGGCCTTTCCGGCGACATCATCCGCTGGAGCGCCGCGCCGGAGCTTCCCGGCGGCATGGAGTTCGGCAGGATTCTGCGCGGGAGGGGGATCCTGGCGGCCATCGCCCATTCCGACGCCGTGTCTTCCGAGGTGGACGAGGCTTTTGAAAGCGGGTACACCCACGTGACGCACCTGTATTCGGCCATGTCCGGCGTCAGAAGGATCAACGCCTTCCGCTTCGGCGGCGTGATAGAAAGCGCGTTCCTGAACGACGGGCTGACCGTCGAGATAATCGCGGACGGCGTCCATCTTCCGCCGGAGCTGCTGAAACTCGTTTACAAAATAAAAGGCCCCTCCCGGACCGCGCTGGTGACGGATTCGATGAGGGCCGCCGGGATGCCCGAAGGCGAGAGCATACTCGGCAGCCTTAAAGACGGGCAAAGAGTCATAGTGGAGGACGGCGTGGCCAAACTGCCGGACAGGTCGGCGTTTGCCTCGAGCGTCGCCACGGCGGACAGGCTCGTCCGGAACATGGTCAGGCTTGCGGACGTCCCGCTCGCCGACGCCGTCAGGATGATGACCGCGACGCCCGCGGCCATTATCGGGGCAGGCGGCCGGAAGGGGGCCCTGATGCCGGGCATGGACGCGGACGTCGTTATTTTCGACGAAAACGTGGATGTGAAATACACTATTGTAAGAGGGAAGGTCGTATTCGCAAAATAGGTTTATCGCCGGCTCGGCGCCGGCGCGTTTTGCCGTCCGCAAGGAACTGTCCAGAAATAAACTGATCAAATATTTTTTTGAAACGCCGTAGAAGCGTTCGTCGTTTCAAAAAAATGTGCATGTTATTGCTGGACAGTTCCTAAGTATCCGCTGACGCGCGAAGCGCGCCCCTACATGGGTTTCAGGTTGTTGTTGAGCCTTCCGACGATCCTCTCAAAATCCCTTTCCCGGGCTTCTTCGGTCTTAAATGAGAGGTATCTGCCCGTATAAGTCGTCCGGACCGACCGCGGCATTTTCATAAAATTCTCATAAGCCGGGGATATTCCGGCCAGCTTTTCCGCGAACGCCATGACCTGCTCATCGGTTACCGGCGCGTTCTTCGGAGCGTCCCAGGTTCCGTTTTTTATCGCGGCCCCGACGGCTCTCTCGCCGGCTTCGGTCATCAGCTTCCTCTCGCGGAGCGCCTCGACCGTTTTCCTGTTTTTCTCCGACCAAACGCTTACGGGGCGGCGGCGGGCGAAATATTTCAGGTATTTGTCGGCGTCCGCGCTCCGCATCCGCCCGTCTATCCATCCGAAACAGAGCGCCTCCTCCAGGGCGTCGTTCGCCGAAAGCGTGACGACCGCCTTCGTCTTGCCGAATACGAGCCACGCCGCTTCGGCGGTTTCCGCGTTGTCATACAGCCACGCGCGGAAATCGGCGCGGGTGGGAAACAGAAGTTCGGGAACGTCCGCTTTCATAATACACAACTCCTTATCGCTCG
>WQUN01000127.1 GCA_009782085.1 Bacillota bacterium | reverse complement strand
TAACGGCCGGAAAACATGCCTGTAGGGACAAACCAGCGCTTTTTCGTCGATGCTTTCCCTTGTTTGCGCCTTTTCTTTGGGGGGAAGTGTCAAACCCAGGGCTTCGCCTCAGAATGACAATGTGTAGTTATTTTTGGGATGATATACTAGCCGATTCACCGAACGTTTCAGCGGCGAATCGGCGACGGAGGAGGTTAGTGTTTTCGCATTCCGGTATAATACCCATCAAACGGAAAACCGGGGCTTCAGCATCCGGGAAGCCCCGGTTTTCGGACGGCGGGACTCGAACCCGCGCATCCGGGCGGGACATAAGGACGCGGCCGCCGAGCCGGAATATCATTTTCCCGCGGAAAATTGCCGAGCCCACGGGTGCGGCAATTTTTCGTGGATAAATCATAGGGGACGCCCCCGGGTTGTTTCTTAATGTACAACATCTCTCGATTGTCACCCTGATGGGTCTTAAAGATTCTTCGCTGCGCTCTGAATGACATATTGCACATTGTAGAATGATGTCCTTGGCGTCCCGTTACCTGAATCTGCCGACAACTGCGGGACGCCGAGAGCGGCACGGGACGCCGAGGGCGGCGTCCCCTACGTATTATGGCGTATCCCGCGGAAAATTGCCGTGCCCACAAAATTCTTGACATTACAGTATAATGTGGTAGAATTGAAAACGGCGGCGGAATTGAAAGCGGTCGGTTTCTGTTGCGCGGGTGTGGCGGAATTGGAAGACGCGTAAGATTCAGGTTCTTATGTCCGTTTGGATGTGCAGGTTCAAGTCCTGTCACCCGCACTAAAACGTCCTTACTCCAACTTGCACCAAAAAAATCTAGGATTTTGCGGCCGGTTTGGGTTAAGGAACTGAGGAAGTCTAAAAAAGAAAGATGGGCAGCCGCTTCAGGCTGCCCATCTTTCTTGTCCTCAATACTTTTCTCGTATTCGCCCTTTAACTCGAGCACCATAGGATCAAGCAACTTGTTAAAAGGTTCGGCGTACTCAACGTCTAGAGTCAGGTCTTCATATACCAGAATCTTCTTGAACAGCGCCTGGTTGAAGCACCGCCGCTCGAAATCGTCCGCCAACCTATAGGCTCTGCCGATATCGTCAAGTAGTTCGAACACATCATTCAGGTTTTCTCTAACCTCGGCATATTCAGCTTGGAACGACTCCATTTGGTACGAGATATTCTTTAACGCTTTACCGATCCGCTCCTGCTCCTCTTTGAGTAGGTGGAGCGGGATGGCATCGGCGTAGTGGGCCTGGAGCAGTTTAAGTTGCTCACGTTCCAGTTTATCCTTTTGTTGTTTCAATCGTTCGATCTCAGCCTTGGATTCCTCCGCCAGCTTATCTATTTGCCCAGTGACCCACTGTTGTAAAAGTTGCCCGAACTCTGGCGTAAATGTTATCCGCTCATAGAGTTCCTCGATCTTTTCGGCCACTTCGTCGATCAGGAGAGCCTTTTGGGTGCAGTCATTCCGGTGGTTGTGCTTGGCGGAGCAGATAAAGTAGGGATAAATATCTCCAGAGGCAGATTTGGTATTGTTAATGATCAGTCTGGCTCCGCATTTACCGCAGTAGACTGTGCTCTTCAGGTAATGCTCGTGGGTGCGCTTACGCTCGCCGTTGACATGGCTCCTGAGAATTTCCTGAACCTTGTCCCAGGTCGCTTCATCAATGGTCGGATCATGTTTCCCAGGATACCGCACACCGTTGTAGGTGACCACTCCTTTGTAATAAGGATTATTGAAGATGTTGTGCAGGAATTTTTTGTCGATAGGTTTGGCTGGTAGTCGGGGTGTGGCCAGCGTCGTGAGACCAAGCTCAGATAGATGTTCCGCTAGAGAGCTTAATGACCAATTGTTAGTCGCATATTCATTGAAAGCTAGTTTTATCAAGGGAGCACGTTTGGGGTCAAGCTCAATCCGGCTATTGCGCCTGCCCATATCATCGTAGTCCCGGATATTGCGGTAGCCGAGCGGAGCTTTGGTTGGCGTGCCGCCGCGTTTAACCTTTTGGCTCATATATGGGTGCGCCAATGACCGGAATCGGCGGGAGGATGTGAACGTTTTCGCGCTCAGTGTGGCGGGAACGTCCAACTCTCTCTAACATTTTCCATTGTTGTTAATTTAATGAATAATTGTAAATTAACGGGGCAATAATACGGCTGGAGGTGAATTAGAAATGAAAAACAAGATTCCGGAAAACAGCATCTTCAGGAAGAAGGGATTCTTCGCCGCGCTGTACTCGTGCGTGGGCGTCGTGCTGGTTCTGGCGGCCATCATTTCTTACAACAACATCAGGAGCGTCACCAGCCCGCCCGACAGCGGCAGCCAGATCCTATCCGAGGCCCCGGGCGCGCAGCAGGACGAGTCGGCGCCCGTCAACGAAGGCATCACCCCGCCCCTGCCGCAGCAGCCCAATTACGGCGCGAACGTAGGCCAGGATACGGCCCAGGGGAATCCGGGGACAGCCCAGGGTAATCTGGGAACAGCCCAGGGAAATCCGGGGCCGGCCCAAAGTAATCCGGGAGCGGACAGTTACGCGGCGGACATCGGGCAGGCGGTAAGCACGCAAATGCCGGATATTCTGGGCAACCTTGTCGCCGGGGCCATAGCGCCGCCGGCTTCGAGCGCCGCGCCGGGCGAGCTCTCCGCGTCGGCCGGGGCAAGCGCCGCGCCGGCCGGAGCGCTTACGGACAACGAGCCGATCGAATCCGTGGAAAACGACGTTTCAAGCGCCGCGGATTCCGGCCAGGCAAGCGTGGACACGGCCGATTCCGGGCCGCTGTTCGCCAGTTTCTCGGACGATCAGAAAATGAGCTGGCCGGTATTGGGCGACATCGTGATGGACTATAGCGTCGACCACGTCATCTATGACAAGACGCTGGACCAATACAGGACAAACGACAACATCTGCATCGCGGCGGAGGCGGGCGCGCAGGTCAAGGCGGCCGCGGCCGGGGTTGTGACGGCAGTCACGCAGGACAGGCAGAGCGGCAATGTGGTAGTGATCGACGACGGCAACGGCTGGGTCACTACATACGGTCAGTTAATGGACGGTGTGTTAGTGAAGGCAGGAGACGTGGTAAAAGCCGGACAGGTCATCGGGGGCGTCGCCAGCCCGACGAACTACGGCGTGCTTTTGGGAAACCATCTGACGTTCAAGGTCACTAAGGACGACGCCCCGGTCAACCCGCTGGACGTGCTGGTGGCCGAGACGGGGAACTGATTAAGGAAGATATCAGGGGTATAAAGGACGCGCCCGCTTCACGTCTGGGACAGCAGACGGTTGAGCGGGCGCTGTTTTTTTATGGAGATCACAGCTCCATCAGCTTCTCCGCGATTTTCTCCAGCGGCAGCACAAACTCCGCTGCGCCGAGCTCGAACGCCGCCTTCGGCATCCCGTAGACCACGGAGCTCTCCTCGTCCTGGCAGATGGTCCGGGCGCCCCTGCGCCGCATGGCGAGCAGGCCCTGCGCGCCGTCGCGCCCCATGCCGGTCAGCACCGCGCCCACCCCGCGCTCCCCCATGATTTCGGCCACGGACTCGAACAAAACGTCCGCCGCCGGCATGACCCCGTGCATCCGCTGCCCCGCGAAACAGCTCACGCGGAGCTTTCCGCCCGCGGCGGAGAGCTTCATGTGCCGCTCCGCGGGCGCGACCAGAACAAGCCCACGCCGCGGGACGTCCCCGTCCTCCGCCTCGCGGATCTCCATCGGGCAAAGGCTGTCGAGCCGGTCGGCGAAGAGCTTCGTGAAGCCGGGAGGCATATGCTGGACGACCAAAACGGGGGGTATGTCCGCCGGGAGCGCGCGGAATATCCTGTCGAGGGCCTCCGGCCCTCCCGTGGAGGCGGCGAGGGCCCAGAGCCTGGTTACATAGGTATTAATCACGACATCTCCAAATCCGGGCCGAGCGCCCTGCCGAGCGTGGCCTTCAGCGCGTCGGCGGCGGCCGTGAATCTCTGCGCGTCGCTCAGGTTTTCCATATATCCCAGATGCGGCTCGATGGACAAATACCCCGAAAAACCGCCGCCGTAAGCCTCGGCGAGCAGGCGCTCCATGTCCGCGTCCCCTTCCCCGCAGGGGCAGAAATGCTCCGCGCCCCGCCTGGCGTCCTTGATATGGAAATAGGCGACCCGCTTTTTCAGCTTTTCATAGGCGGAAACCGGCTCGGCGCCGCTGAAAATGAAATTGCCGGGGTCAAAGGCCATCGCGAGGCTCTCCGACCGTATATTGTCGAAAACATACCCTATGCGCTCGGGTATGTCCGCGAAAAGGCCGGATTCGTTCTCCAGGGCGTAGACCAGCCCGTTCGCCTCCGCGATCCCGACGAGCTCCCCGAGCCTTTGCAGAGCCTCGCCGGCATAGGCCCAGGGGTCCTCTCCCTTGGGCGTGTAGAAGCTGAACCCGCGCACATACCGGCAGCCCAGGATCAAAGCCGCGCCGGCCGCCTTTTTGAACAGCTCCAGCGCGGGGGCGAAGCCGTCGGTTATAGGGCTTTTCCCCACGGGGGAGCCGATCGCGGATATTCCGAACCCGCGCTCCCGCAGCTTTGCCCCCAGCGCGCGCAGCTCCCCGTCCGTATGCTCCAGCACGTGCTTTCCGTCCACGTTGCGCATTTCTATATGGCGGACGCCGTTTTTCTCCAGCACGTCCATCTGATCTTCGGCGCGAACCGCCGCCTCGTCGGCGAAACCGCTGAGAATTATCCGGCGCATGATACATCCTCCTTATGTAAACGGTAACTATTCAGTCACAGTTTGACAAACCAAGCAATATCTGTTAAATAATAGTTATGAGAAGAGAAGAATTAGAACGCCTGGACAAAAACGAATTAATC
>WQUN01000126.1 GCA_009782085.1 Bacillota bacterium | reverse complement strand
TTACCGCCTTCGCCTGCGCCTCCAGGCACAGCTCCGCCGCCTTGAACGCGTGCTCCTGGGTCATGGCTTTCTCCGTCCTTTCGAGGCAGTCCAGGATCAGTTCCCCGAAGAACGGGAACCCGATCTTCCCGGCCACGCGCAGGACTTCCTCGCCCTTTTCCGTGGCGAGGAAAATCTGGTCGCCTTCCCCGTCGACGCCTATGTTCGTGTACTTTCGAAGCTCCATGAACCCCTTCGTCCCGAGTATGAACGCGCGGCCGTCGCCCCAGCTCTTAAGGCCGTCCGGGGTGAACCAGTCCACGCGGAAATAGTTCGCCGCGCCGTTGTCCGCCACAAGCGTGGCGTCGCCGAAATCCTCCAGCTCCGGGTACTCCGGATGGGCGAAGTTCCCGACCTGGCTGTACATGACTTTGGCGTCTTTCGCGCCGGCGTAGTACAGGAACTGCTCCGCCTGGTGGCTGCCGATGTCGCAGAGTATGCCGCCGTACTGCTCTTTCCTGAAGAACCAGTCCGGCCTGGACGGGGCGTTAAGCCTGTGCGGGCCGGTGCCGAGCACCTGGATCACGTCCCCGATCACGCCGTCCTTTATCAGATAGCCCGCGCAGACCCCGCACTCCGTGTGGACGCGCTCGCTGTAGTAGACCATATATCTGCGGCCCGTCCGGGCGCATTTTTCCCGCGCTGCGAAAAGCTGCTCCATGGCCGTGAACGGCGTCTTATCGGTGAAGTAGTCCTTGCCGGCGTCCATGACCTTTAGGCCGAGCGGCCCGCGAAGGTTCGGGACCGCCGCCGCGGCGACCATGCGCACGTCCTTGTCCAGGAGGATCTCGTCCAAAGAGCGGGCGATTTTGGCCTCCGGATACTGCGCGGCGAACGCCTCGGCCTTTTTCGGGTCCGCGTCGTAGACGTATTTGCAGACGCCGCCCGCCTCCGCGAGGCCGTTGGCCATGCCGAAGATGTGCCCGTGGTCGAGCGCCGCCGCCGCGAACGCGAACTCGCCCCTTTGGACGACGGGCGCGGGCCTGCCCTTGGGCGCGTAGTTCATGCCGTCGGATTTTTGCATGGGAATCAAATCCTTTCATCATATATGCGTCTCCCGCTCAGCGACAGCAACGCCTGCCCCGGCAGATAGAACACCCATATCAGCGCGCGGAACAGCCCGTTCGCCGGCGCGCCCGCCGTCAGGTTGTAAAGCCCCACGTTTATGTCGCACAGGAAGAACAGGCACATGCCGGCGGTTATAAGCCGGCGGGTGACGGGCGGATACGCGCCGCGCCGCCCGGGAAACCGTCCGGCGTTCACCTTCGGGTTTCCGTTGTTCCCAAGCCTGAACACGCTGTAGAGGCTGAACAGAAACGCGCACAGATAACACGCCGACAGCACGGCCTGAGCGTCCGCGGGCAAAATCCCGAAAAACTCGCCCCAAAAGCCGGCCGCCCCGGCGGCGAGACACGCGGCGGCCTGGGCGGCCAGCATTCTCCCGCCCCCGTAACGCAGATTGTGCAAAAACTGCGTCAGCAGGAAGAAAACCAGCCCGAGCGTGTTGTCGTATATCACCAGCATACAGAAATCCGCGGCCAAAGTGGAGCTCATCGCCAGGCGGAGCAGACAGGTGTCCCCGCGCGAGATGGCGTATTGCCGCCCGGTCAGGGAATTTGCCCAGAAAACGGTTATACACAGAAAGAATATCCTGTCCGGGAGATCGGGGATGGTCATTTTGGCCTGTAGTGGTTGATCAGGCAGCCGTCGAGCAAAATTTGCCGCTCGTCCGGCGTCAGTTCGCCGAGGCCGAGGGTAATTTCCGTCCCCTTTGCCGAATCTGAATCTAAAACAGTTCCTTTGACTTCACTCAACCCGCTTTTAAGTATTTCCCGGATTCCCGGTATAAACAGGCCCTCTCCGAGCGCGAATTTATGCTCCCCGTCATAAGTAAACGGCAAAACTCCCCAGTTTATCAGATTTGAGCGGTAGCGCTTCGTCGCGTACTCCCGGGCCACGTTCGCCCAGCCGCCCAATACCTTCTGGCAGGAGGCGGCCTGCTCCCTGGCGGAGCCGTCGCCGGGCTTTCTGGCGTAGATGAAGCTGCCGACGCCGAAATCGTTCAGGGTCAATCCGAAATCCTGCATTATGCGGGAAAAACCGGTGTCCGGAACCTGTTCGAATATGCCGTCGCCTTCTCGTCTCCGCGTTTCCGCCTCCCGTATTTTTTTCGCCCTCCCCACATATCCCGGATCCTTCCGCGACAGCGTGAATTCCGCCAGCGCCGCCGGGTTAGACCGGTACGACGACGTGTCCCCGGAGGGTATCAGCTCGTCGGTGGTCGTCACCGGGTCGTCTATGACGGCCGCCGCCACGAGAAGCAGGTTCTCCGGCAGGGCGGGCATGGCCGGCCAGTCGGCGATGTTCGGCCCCAGGACGAGCCCCGTCTCCGGCCGCGCCTTCCCCCGGCCGTCGTACACGCGGTTGTCGTATATCGTCTTGTTGAAATAATACTTCGGGACCGCGAAATCGGAGTCCATGTCCAAAGCGGAGGTTATCGCGCCGCCGTTCAACGCCGTGGCCGCTATCGAGCGCGCGTCCATCAGCGCCACGGAGGCCATCTGGCCGTCAGCGGGCTTCGAGCCCTCCCTGTTCGGGAAATTGCGGGTCGTGTGCCTTATGCTGAAGCCGTTGTTATGAGGCACGTCCCCCGCGCCGAAGCACGGCCCGCAGAACGCCGAGCGCGCCGTGACCCCGGCTGCCAGGAGCTTCCCGAGGCTCCCGTCCCGGGCCAAAGCGTAGAAAACCGGCTGGCTGGCCGGATACGCGCTGAGGCTGAACGCGCCGTTCCCGACGGACTTCCCGTCCAGCATGTCCGCCGCGAGGCAGAGGTTCTCGAAGCTCCCGCCGGCGCAGCCCGCTATGACCGCCTGGTCCGCCCAGAGCCGCCCGTTTCTGATCTTCCCGGCCAGCGAGAACTCCTTCCCGCCCAGGTGTCCGCGGGAGACGGCGTCCGCCCCGCGGATCGCGTCCTCCGGGTTCTCCAGGAGCTCCCGGATGGTATAGACGTGGCTCGGGTGGAACGGCAAAGCTATCATCGGCTCGACCGCGGACAGGTCGATCTCCATGAACGCGTCGTAATAGGCAATCTCGCCGGGAGCAAGCTCCGCGTAGGCCTCCGGCCTGCCGTGCGTCTCAAAATAGTCCCTGACGGCCGCGTCGGTCCGCCATACGGAGGACAGGCAGGACGTCTCCGTGGTCATCACGTCTATGCCGATCCGGTATTCGACGGACAGGTTCGCCACGCCCTCGCCGACGAACTCCATCACTTTGTTCTTCACGAAACCGTTGTCAAAGACCGCGCCGATTATCGCCAGGGCCACGTCCTGCGGGCCGACGCCCGGCCTCGGCCTGCCCCTGAGATAAACGCCTGCGATCTCCGGCATGTTTATGTCATAAGTTTTCCCCAGCAGCTGCTTGACGAGCTCCCCCCCGCCCTCGCCTATCGCCATCGCGCCCAGCGGGCCGTAGCGCGTGTGGCTGTCGGAGCCGAGGATCATTTTGCCGCAGGCCGCCATAGTCTCCCGCATGTACTGGTGGATCACGGCCTGGTGCGCCGGCACGTATACGCCGCCGTACTTTTCGGCGGCGGTCAGGCCGAACAGATGGTCGTCCTCGTTGATCGTCCCGCCGACCGCGCAGAGGCTGTTGTGGCAGTTCGTCAGGACGTAGGGGACCGGGAAGCGCTCCAGGCCGCTGGCCCTGGCGGTCTGGATGATCCCGACGTAGGTGATGTCGTGGGAGGCCAGGCAGTCGAACTTGATGTTCAGCTTCTCCATATTGCCGGAACGGTTATGGTTTTTGAGTATGCCGTAGGAAACGGTATTCACGCGGCATTTGTCCGGGTCGCAGGGGGAGGCGGCCCCGGGCGCTGTAAGCGTCCCGGGCGGCCGGCTTTGTCCTGCGCCCGGGGATTCGACGA
This sequence comes from Bacillota bacterium, assembly GCA_009782085.1. Taxonomy (GTDB): domain Bacteria; phylum Bacillota; class Clostridia; order Lachnospirales; family WQUN01; genus WQUN01. The sequence goes on along the minus strand of WQUN01000126.1, from coordinate 895 downwards.
TCTCGCGGCCGTTTTTCAGGAAAACGCCGGATTTGTAGAGTTTTATCATGGATACCTCCGTATGGCGGCGCGTTACCCCGGAAACCCAAAAACCGCCCCGGCGCAGTCATTCCGGGCTGAACAAACCGGATCCGGCGGAAACGCGCCCTTTTGGAACCGTTACATAAACTTGCGAATATTTCACGGGTCCTTATAGGACGGCATTATAGCACTTCGCGCGGCCGCCGTAAAGCCGTTCGCGCACCCGGGGCGCGGCAAACGCATGAAAGTATTTCCGCATAAAATTAGAGTTCCTTATTGTTGTAGGGCGCGCCGACCCCGGCGCGCCGGGGTCGGCGCGCCCTACATTCGTTGTGCAATTTGTATGTTCATGCGTCTGTCGTGGCACCCGGGGCGCGGCAAATTTCCTCGGGATACGCTATAATACAGCAGGGGACGCCGCCCTCGGCGTCCCCCAATGTCTGAATAGAAAATATATCAAGAGTACCCGCGGAAACTTCTCCGTCATTCTGAGGCGCAGCCGAAGAATCTTGCCTTCGACACGGAGGTAAAAGATCATTCGCTTCGCTCAGGATGACAACGGAATGCGGCATTCGGGTTTCCGTGGAAACTCATTTTTGTGATGTTTTTATATAGCAAAAAAGCAAATGATAATGTATAATGCAAACCAAATTATTGGGGAGATGGTATTTTGGGTGATACTTTGGGCCTTTTGGGCATCGCCCTGCTGTTCGTGGGGATCGCGCTGGTATCGAACGGCGTCTGCGTTTTGGGCAAGGTGGACGGAAAGTCCATGGCCGCGATGAACCTTATCACCGCCTTTGTGATCATCGCCGGCAACCTGATCGCCCTGGCGAGGGCGGGCGCCCTGACGGACTTCCAGAACGTGGCCTCC
>WQUN01000125.1 GCA_009782085.1 Bacillota bacterium | reverse complement strand
GCACGGCCAGCGTGCGCATCACGATCCACGAGGGCCGGAACAGGCAGATCAGGAAGATGTGCGAGGCCATCGGGCATCCTGTGCTGTTTCTGAAACGCGTTGGCACGGGGGAGGTCTTTCTGGGGGAACTGAAAAGAGGGGAGTGGAGGTATTTGACGGGGGAGGAAGTGGAGTATTTGAAGGGGGTGTAGAAATCGCTAATTCAGTCTTAACAAAACTCTTGTATCTCTTGTTGGCAGTCTGCCTCTTGGGTCTATATGGTTGTGCAAACAAAAAAGCAACACGTTTGACAGATGCGGATACATGTATCAACCCGTATTTCTTTCAAAATGATGCTGCAAAGGCGATGTATACCGCGCAGTTTACTTTCTTAACCGAAAACCCGCTGCCAGACGAAGTAGGGCTCAAAATTGATAAGGCCGCCGGTTTTGAAAACGGCTGTTTATTTGAACTAATAATCGACTGCAGTGAGGATTTTAGCGGCCGGTTTTACGATGGGTTAGATAGGATGAATATTGGGTATTTTTTTGTTCAAAAAGACAAAATCCTTTTTTTACAAGAACCGGTTGATTCCAAGCAAATTGAAACGGAAAAATATATCCTAAGCCATGGCGCAATAGTATGCCAGGACGCTGAATTGAAGGATAATTTATCGGAAGATGATCAGGGTTTTCACGAATATATTGCAATTAACGGCAATAAGCGCGAATATCATAGTTACAACACACAGGTCGAAACCGGATTTTACCAGGACTTTGTGTGGGAAAAGGGCAAGGGATTGGTGGAGTACAGAAGTGGATTTGGGGCGCAGAAAGATGAGATATATTTGCAGTTAATCACAATAAATGAAGATAATAGCGCTACTGACGATTTCAAATGAAAAATAGACTTCTTCGGAAATTGATTTTTCATTGTCACCCTGAGCGAAGCGAAGGGTCTTAAAATCAAGATTCTTCGCTTCGCTCAGAATGACAAACGCCAATTTCCGAAGAAGCTAATCAATATAATCCTGTCCCGGGGGTTCGTTATGAGGAAAATCAGGCTTATATCCGCAGTATTCGCGGCATTGTTTTTTACTGTCCACATGTGCGTTCCCGCCCTCCCCGCTTCCGTCTCCGCCTCCTCCCTCCCCGCCGTCCTCCGCGTCGGCCTGGAGTCCTCCTGGCGCAACGCCGGCTCCGTCCCGATAGACAGCCCCGCCCTGGCGGTGGGCTATAACCTCGGCGGCAACGGCAACGCCGATTTAATCGGAAACGCCGCGGCCGTGATTACGCGCTCGTCCGCGTTCGTGGCCGTCCCGGCGCCCGGCCCCTTCGTCAGGAAAGCCTCCGCCGCGTCATACGGCGACGCGGCCGCTTTGGCGCGGTCGCTGGCCGGTTCCGGGCAAGGCGCGGCCCCGGCGCTGGATTCGGACGGGACGTGGTCGGTTTTTGCCTATGGCTACGCCTCCGAGGCGGCGGCCCGGGCGGACGCCGACGCAAGCGGCGGGGCGTTTCTGGCGGACAACGGCCTCCGCGTAATGCTTACGGACGGCGGCATATGCGCCGTGGTGTTCGAGAACGGCGCCGGTTTTTGCCGCGTGGCGGACGCCTATCAGGGGGCGACGAGCCTCGGCGGGAGAAGCTACAGGGGCGCGATAGAGCTGACGCGCGCGGGCGGCGGGCTGACGGCGGTGAACGTAGTCTCGTTCCAGGATTACCTGAAGAGCGTCGTGCCGTCGGAAATGCCGCCGGGCTGGAACCCGGAGGCGCTTAAGGCCCAGGCCGTGGCCTGCCGGAACTACGCGCTCGCGAACATAAATTCGCACGCGGGCCAGGGTTACGACCTGTGCGACAAGGTGCACTGTCAGAACTACGCCGGCGCGGGCGGCGAGGCGGCGAGCACGAACGCCGCCGTGGACGCCACCGACGGCTATCTCATATACTACGGCGGAATGCCTGTCGACGCGGTCTATTTTTCGTCGAGCGGCGGCGTCACGGAGAACTCGGAAAACGTCTGGTCGAACGCGGTGCCATATTTAAGGAGCGTTGATGACCCCTACGAGTACGAGCCGAAAGAGTGGGTCAGGAGCTTCACGCTGGAAGAGCTGACGCGCCTCGTCGACGCGGGCGGCGCGTCCATAGGCGCGGTGACGGGCGTCTCTGTGACGGCGGAGCCGTCCGGCCGCGCGGCGGCGCTGTATATCAGCGGGACCAGCGGCGTCAGGACTTTGCTGAAGGAAGAGATACGCACATTTTTCGCCAATTCCGCCGGAGGGCCGCTGGAGAGCCGCAATTTCACCATACAAACCGGCGGTCCCGCCGGCGCGGGGGCGGTCTGCGCCCGGGGGGCTTCGGGCGACGTTTGGGCCGCCTTCCCCGGCCTTTACGCCGCCGGCAAAAACGGGATACAAAAGATCGACTCCGCAGCGGCCGTGGATGCCAAGGGAAGCGTCGTCTACCTCGGGGCCGCGCAAAACCTCCCCGCCGCCGGCGTGACTTTTACCGGAAGGGGCTGGGGCCACGGCGTTGGCATGAGCCAGCGCGGGGCGGAGGGCCTCGCGAGGCGGGGATACGACTTTATCGCGATTCTGCAATACTATTACACCGGAGTTTCCGTGACAAATGGCTGAACGCATAAGGCGGCATCCGCTTATCGGCGCTTTGCTGAGCCTGCGCGGCAACGCTCGGGCCTGCGTCTACACGGAGCCGCTCTGGGGGATCCCGTTTTTCCTCTATACCCCGTTCGTCACGCTCTATATGCACAGGCTCGGGGTCGGCGACGCGCGGATCGGGCTGATAGCCTCGGCCGCGATGGCCTTCCAGATAGTTTTTTCGCTTCTGTCCGGGCCGATCACCGACAAACTCGGCAGACGGAAGACGACGCTCTTCTGCGACCTGTTGTCCTGGTCCGTCCCTGTGATCGTCTGGGCGTTCGCGAGGGATTTCTGGTGGTTTTTGGCCGCGGCGGTCCTGAACGGCGTAAGCCTTATCGGCGCGAACTCGTGGACGTGCCTGCTCGTGGAGAGCGCTGAGCACGACAGGCTGATAGACATATACACCTGGGTGACGATCTCGGGGCTTCTCGCGGCGTTCCTCGCCCCGGTCTCCGGCGCGCTGGTGCAAAAATACTCCGTGGTCCCGGTGATGCGCGCGCTTTATATCTTCGCGTTCGTCCTGATGACGGCCAAGTTCGTCACACTCTACATTTTTTCGGCCGAGACTGCCCGCGGCAAAGAGCGCATGGCGCAGGCCCGCGGCGTCCCGCTCTGGCGGCTCGCCGCCGGTTCCGGGAGCGTTCTGGCCGGGGTGTTCAGGAACAGGCAGACGGCCTGCGTCGTGGCCATATACGTGCTTTTCAACATCCAGTCGGTCGTGGCCGGGAACTTCTTCCCGCTCTACGTGACGGGCAGCCTGGGCGTCCCGGACAGCCTGGTGGCCTACTTCCCGATTATCCGGTCGGCGGTCATGCTCGCGTTTCTGTTCGGCGTCCAGCACCTGCTCGTCAGGCTCAATTTCCGCGCGCCGATGTTTATGGGCCTCGGCCTCTACTTCGCGGGGACGCTCCTGCTGATCCTGCCGTGGGCGGGCGGACTCGCCCGGCCGATACTGTACACGCTCTTCGAGTCCTTCGCCTTCGCCATAGTCTCGCCGCGCAAGGACTCGCTCGTCATCATCTTCGTCGACCCGAAGGACAGGGCGCGGATCATGGGCGCGATATACGCGCTGATGCTGGCGCTGTCCGCGCCGTTCGGCTGGATCGCGGGCGCGCTGTCGTCCGTGAACCGCGCGTACCCGTTTTATCTGAACCTCGGGGTTTTCCTGGCGTTCGTTGGGGCGGTGGGGATTCTGAGGGACGTAAAGACAAGCGAAAGGATCATTCCATGACACCTGAACAATCTGCCGCCCTGAAAAAATCCGATTTCCGCTTCGACCTTCCCGAACGCCTGATCGCCCAGGAGCCTCTCGCCGACCGCGCCGCCTCGAGGCTGATGATCCTCGACAGGAAAACCGGCGCGGTCCGGCATTCCCGTTTCCGCGACATCGCGGCGGAGTTCCGGCGCGGCGACTGCCTGGTCATAAACGACACCAAGGTCATCCCCGCCAGGCTCCGGGGCTATAAAAAGACCGGGGGCCGCGTGGAGCTCTTGCTGCTTCGGAAGCTCGGCGCGAACCGGTGGGAGACGCTGGCCCGCCCAGGCAGGATCGTCAGGCCCGGCGACGAGATATTCTTCGGCGACGGGCTTCTGACCGCGGAGATCGCCGGCCGCGCCGACGGCGGCAACAGGGTCGTCGAGTTCCGTTTCGACGGGCTTTTTGAGGATGTATTGGAAAAGCTCGGGGAAGCGCCGCTGCCGCCCTATATAAAGCGCGCTTTGGCGGACAAAAACCGCTATCAGACGGTCTACGCGGCCCGCGAGGGCTCCGCCGCCGCGCCGACCGCCGGGCTGCACTTCACCGAAGAGCTGCTCGGGGAGGTTTCCGCCATGGGCGTCGCGATCGCCCGGCTGACCTTGCACGTGGGGCTCGGGACGTTCAGGCCGGTCAGGGCCGAAAACATCGACGAGCACGTCATGCACGAGGAGGAGTTCTCCGTGGCCCCGGACCAGGCGGAAATAATCAACGGCGCCAGGCGTTCCGGCGGCCGCGTGATAGCCGTCGGCACGACGAGCGTCCGGACGCTGGAGTCCTGCGCCCGGGAGGACGGCGTCGTCGAGGCGAAAAGCGGCAGCACGGGCATTTTCATAACGCCGGGGTACAGGTTCAGGGCCGTGGACGCGATTATCACGAATTTCCACGTGCCGGAGTCCACGCTGATCATGCTCGTCTCGGCCTTCGCCGGCCGCGAAAACGTGCTGCGGGCGTACGGGGAGGCGATCAGGGAGGAGTACAGGTTCTTTAGTTTCGGGGACGCGATGCTGAT
>WQUN01000124.1 GCA_009782085.1 Bacillota bacterium | reverse complement strand
CTGGCGGTCAGCGTGAAGTCAAACGTTACCGCGCCGGTGAAGGTATAGGCGTATATGCCGTAATACCAGCCGGCGAAGGTGTAGCCTTCCCTCGTGGGGTTGGCCGGCTTTTCGGCCTTCGAGCCGTAGAGCACGCTCTGGGACGGAACCGGGCTACCGCCCGCCGAGTCGAACGTGACCGTGCGGACGCCGGTGTTCCAGGACGCCGTAAGCGTGAAGTCGGAGTACACCGGCGTTGAGAAGTCGTAGGCCGCTCCCCCGAGCGTCCAGCCGGCGAAGGTGTTCCCGGCCTTGGACGGGTTTCCCGGGGCCGCAACGGCCGCCCCGTAGCTGACCTTTCTGGGCGCGACGGCGGTGCCGCCCTGGGAATCGAAGGTCACTATGTAGGTTATCTGTGTCCATCTGGCCGTCAAAGTGAACTCAAAGGTCGCCGGCTTGGTGAAGGTATAGGCGTATACGCCGTAGTACCAGCCGCCGAAGGTGTAGCCCTCCCGGACGGGGTCGGCCGGCCTTTGGACCAGCGAGCCGTATTCCGCTTGCTGGGCGGGCACGTCGCTTCCGCCCGCCGAGTCGAAGACTATATTGAGGATGCTCGCGTCCCACGAGGCCGTCAGAGTTATGTCGGAATACACCGGCGACGCGAAATCGTACGCCGCGCCGTCGAGCGTCCAGCCCAAAAAGGTGTTTCCGGCCTTGGTCGGGTTCTTGGGAGCGGCGATTGCCGCGCCGTAGGCGGCCTTTTTTGCCGCGACCGCCGTGCCGCCCTGGGAATCGAACGTCACGGTATAGGTGATCGGCGTCCATTTGGCCGTCAAAGTGAAGCTGGCGTTGACCGCGGCCGAGAAGTTGTAGGCCGCGCTCGCGGAGCCCTTGTACCAGCCGGTGAACGTATAGCCTTCCCTCACGGGGTCCGGGTCCGGCCGCGCCGCCGTCAAACCGTAGGGCACGTCCTGGGCGGGCACGTCGCTTCCTCCCGCCGTGTCAAATGTGACCGTCCACGTGTCGAGCGGAGCGTCGAGCGGAACTATCGCCGCGCCCGCGGGCGCAATCGCGGTTTGGGACGAAAGATCGGCCTGGGCCGCCGCCGCGCTTGCCGCGGCCGCATCCGCCGTCTGTCCGGCGGGCTGATCCTCATTCAAAGGCTGCGGGGTTGTATCTATTGTAAGCGGTTGACCTGATGTCTGCCCGGTTGTCTGATCCGTTGCGAGCGGTTGACCCGATGTCTGCCAGGTTGTCTGATCCGTTGCGAGCGGTTGATCCGATGTCTGCCAGGTTGTCTGATCCAATGCGAGCGGTTGATCCGATGTCTGCCCGGTTGCCTGATCCGTTGCAAGCTCCTGATCCGCCGTGCCCTGGCCTGGCTTAAGGTCCGCCGTCTGATCCGGGGTCTCATCCGGTATCAGGTTTTGGGCCGCGCCCGCCGCGGGGTTGTCGGACTGGACGACCGCCGCCTGGCGCTCCGGCGAGAGTTCCGCCGCCGCCAGAGAGCCGGCCGTGATCGAGGTTATCGCCAATACCATGGCGAAGACCATGATAAAGCCGATAAACCTCTTGATAAACCGATTCTCAGGAGGTATAGCTCGACTTCCGTCTTGCCGTTTCACGTTCTCCCTCTTTTCCGCAGGGTTTTTGTCCCCTCTGATGATGTCGGCGAACGCGCCGTTTTTTCAGGCGTTTTCACCGTATTGCGCGTTTTTCCTCCTTTCTTGACGTTTATATATGAATTTTACCTTATTATGTCTATTTGTCAAGGTGTTAGTTGATATAAGGTTAAGACATAAATAAGACTGACGTGGGGATTGGCATAAAGACTATTGATTTGTCCGCAGGTTTGGTGTATTCTGTGACGGTGACGGCCGAAATATCTCTCCTTACGAAACGACAATAACACAAGCCCGAGTGGCGGAACGGTAGACGCCCCAGACTTAAAATCTGGTAGGATTTTCCTGTACCGGTTCGAGTCCGGTCTCGGGCAGGATGCGGGCACGAGCGGCAGATAAATCCGCGCAGTTCGGATTTATCTGCGACCAGTGCATCCGCTATTTGTTCAGGCCGCTGATAAAGCGGTCTTTTTTGATTGCATTCAGCTCTGAGAGGCATATTCCATTTATTTCCATTTATTTGTTGCATCCGAGCGTGTATTTTTTGTTGAAATGTTCGGTTATGCATGATATGCTATGATGGATATTTGTACACTTACACTCAGATAAAAATATTTACGGGGAAATAAAAAAAGGAAGAAAAAGGAAGAGAAAAAGGAAGAGAAAAGGGGAGGAAGGCGGCAAATGCGGAAAATAACGGCGCTGTTTCTCGCCGCGGCGATGGTTTTTTCCATCATCGCGCAGCAGACTGTTTTCGCAAGGGTAAACACGCCCGTGTCGGAACAGGTCGGCACGATAGTCATACCCGTGGAGGAGCAAAATGAGGAAAATCAGTTTGACCCGTCCACATCCACGCAGAAGATAAACATAAATGGCGGCGAAAGCCAGGCCATAGGCGCGCGGGCGTTCCAGGCCGCCAGTTTGCCGCTCCCGGTGGGCGGAGAGGTAACGCTGCCCGACGGGCTCTCTTCGCGAAAGACGGCGCGGAAGTCCCGGTCTTTATACAGGGCGGCGGCGTTCCGGACAGCTTCATCAGTGACGTGCAGGCCGGTTCGGTCAAATTTACCGTGGAGGTAAGCGACGGCGGGACAATCGTCAGAACAAGCGTGTTCGACAGCCTGAGCACGGCGCAGGGCTCGATAAGAGTCGGGAAGACATATGAAGGCGCCAACGCGTTCCAGCTGCTGGCCCGCCCGGCCCCGTTTGAACCGGGTACATACACCCTCTCGCTGAAAGCGGAAAAAGCGGGCGCGCTTTTATTTTCAGCCGAAACCCGGACGGTCTTCCGAAACGAAAAGGACTCCGGCTCACAATATCTGCCGGCGGGGAGCCTGTCCTTTGATACGGGCAACATAGGCTATTACGCAAGCTCAAAGAGCTTTGACAAGTTACTGCTCCGGCGGAGCGACGGCGAACTGGCGGCCGCCTCGTCTTCGTCCGCTTACAGCAACAGCGATTATTTAGACATACCGTCTCTGTCATATTCCACCTCTTACGGCAGTTTTCCGTATTACTACTATTTCTATTACATATCCGGCCTGACGCTCTACTGCACCGACAGCATAAAACCGGGCGAGACGCTGACCTTATACGGCGTGTCCGGCACGGGCGGCGCGGAGGTGGTCCTGCGTTCGGATATCACGGCCACGGCCGATCCGCTTTTGCTCGGCGCGTCGGTCTATTCTCCGTATACCGCCTCGCGCGAGATCGAGGCGTGGCTTGCCTTTTCGCGCGTCTCGGAGCAGGATTTGGCAAATTATGACATCTCGCTTGTCGACGGAGACGGGAACGCCGCCGCGTCCGCGACGAGGACGGTCGTCACAAGCGTTAATTCCGGCGAGGGCAGGATCTCGGTCCAGGTATATTTAGAGCCGGCCGCCCCGCTGACGGTAGGACAGAAGCTTTACCTGAAGATAACCGACCCCTCCGGGGCCCTCAGGAGCAAGACCTCCGCGGCGTATGCGACCGTGTACGAATCGACCTGGTTTTCTTCCTATGACTGGACGGTCGTGGACGCGAGCCGCGGACTTGCCCGCGTATACACCGACATGAGCTTTGACACGCCGCTGATATTCGTGCTTTCCCTGAACGGCGTGGAAGTCGGGCAATGCGCAGCGGAAACGGACGCGTCCGGCTACTATAACCTTCAGTTCACCAACGCCGGAAAAAGCGCGCCGCTGGCGGCGGGAATGAATTACAGCGTCGCGGTCTACCGCAACCTGGAGGACGGGAGCATCGGCAGCGGCTCGCTGTACGTCCCCTCCCAACCGTCATATTACTCCGGCGTCACCGCCGTTCCGGACATACTCCCGGTCGGCGCGGGCGCGTTTGACATGACTCTCTACGCGAACGGCGGCTATATGGTCCTGCTCGGGCTTCCGCGAGCGGACGTGACCGTGCAGCTGCTGCGCAGGGACACAAACGGCGGCTACCCGTATACATATACGCAGGTCGGCTCCATGAACCCCGGCTTTCAGCTTACGCGCGAAGGCAAATACGCGGGTGACGACGGCGTGAAGATAACGGGAACGTTCACGCTGACGCAGCCGATACAGCCGGACGCCGATTACACAGTGAGGATATACAACAACTCGTCCGCCTACAGTTTTCCCACGACCCCGCCGGCGGGCCAATTGTGGGCCTCCGGGGTGGATTTTAACGGGAACTATAACTACATAGGCTACGACAGCGGCCTGAGCCGGACTCTTTACAGCGTGCCCCAAAACTCCGTCCTGAGAATAGCGGCGCGATACGTCTACGGCGCTTCCGGCGATGTGACGGCCGTCCTCACGAACGGCGTCAACACGGCCTCCGCGGTCATGACGACGGACGCGAGCTATTGGGGCGGAATGTACGGGGACTACTCGTGTTTCATCGACTGTTCGTCCCTTCCGGCGGACAGCGCGGGTTACACCCTCAAAATCGCGTCGGGCGGCAGTGAGTTCGCCGACACATACTACGGAATAACGATATCCCAGGGCTCCGATTCTCTCTCTTCGCCATACCTGTACCTGCGGGACAGCGACATATCCGGTTCCGGCGTTTTGCGGGCCGGAACCGCCGCGATACCGGTGTATACATACGCCAAGGGCTTTACCGCCGAGACCCTCGCCCAGGCGTCGGTTTCCCTGACGAACGTGGCCGGCGTCCCGTTCCCCGTCAAGTGGACGAATATAACGCCCCAGGGCGGCTACAGCTTCGTTTTCAACGCCGACCTGGAACTCGACGCGCCGCTTCCCGCGGGGCGGTACACGCTGAACTGCCAATACGGCGGCGCGACGGCCGCCAGCGGCAATTTCAGCTGCACCGACCGGCCCGTGCTGACCGGCGTGGTGTACAAGGACGGCGCTTACGCGCTGACGGGCTTCAATTTCAGCGACGGCGCCGTATACACGGCGAATATCCAATCCTACTCCGGCAGCGGGTACCAGAACTTATACGCCGGCCTGGCGCTCGTGAAAACGGCCGGGCGCGACGAGCTGACCCTCGACGCGGCCCAGACGGCCGGCCTGACCGGCGGAGCGGGTTACACTTTGATATTGTGCGAAAACGGCGTGCCGGTCGATTCCCGGAGCCTGACGGCGGCCTATATGTCGGACGAGACGCGGATCATCTTCACAAACGCCCCCAACTACCCCTATGTGACCAACAGCTATGTCTATATGCAGGTCGTCAGTCTCCGTTATACCCAGTGGCGCGTGGCGGAGTCGGAGAGCGCGCTCGCGAACGCTTATTATCAGACGTTTAACTCGGACTACACCATGTATTATTATTTATCCGGCGGCGACGGCGCGAAAACGCTGTATTTCCAGCTGAAAGACGCCGCCGGCGGCGAGCGCATATTCACGCGCGGGATCATCCTGAATTCCGTGGCCGACGACATCGTCAGCATAAAGAGCCCGGCGGCGAACGCTCTGTGCGCCGGCGCGCTCGACATCTCGCTCGAGGTGAAAAACGGCCTGTCCAACGCCTTCGTGGAATTTTACGACAATTACTCCATGGTGACGGTCCCCGGCGTGACCGGCGCAAACGGCGCTCTGGCGCTCCGGGATTTTGACCCGGGCACAAAAACATGGACGGCTTCCGTCGCGATAGTGCAGGCGATGCGCAACGTCAACGAGCTTCGTTTTTACCTGGTGGACGGCGTGGGCATAAAATCGCAGACGCGGAGCGTGTATGTCACGCTGGATCCCGTCTCCTACATAACCTTCACCGGCATGAAGGCGTGGTACAACACAAACGGCGTCTCCGTCCGGGGCTTCTGGGCGGAAGGCGAGACGGTGACGCTGAACGTGACGCCGCAAGCGGGCGGCGCCGTCTCCGAAACAGCCGTATGCGGCGCCGGCGGTTATTTCACAAAGACATTCTATCTGCCGGACGGCAACTACACCGTTACGGCGTCCTGCGGCGGAGTCTCCGGAGACGCGACGCCCTCGTTCACGGTGGACACCGTGAAGCCGATCGTGAAGAACCTGCGCGTTACCAACCAGACCTATACGACCGTCTCCTTCGCATGGGACGTGGACGACGCGAACCCGTCCTATTGCATGATCTACCGCGACGGCGTCCTGATAGAGGCCAATTACGCCGCCGGAAGCTATATGGTCGTCGATCTGGACCTGAGCGAAACGGGCGGCAAGGCGTATGTGTTCAGGATAGCGGCCGTGGACGGCGCGGGCAACGTGAGCGAGGGCGCGGCGGGTTCGTCGCTGACCGTCGAGGGCAAAGACACGGCCGCGCCAACCAAGCCGGACGTCGTGATCACAGGCGTCACCGGCAAAAGCGTGAAAATGACCTTCTCGTCTTTCGACAACTCCGGCGTGGCGGACTATACCGTGTACCGCGACGGCGCGCCCGTGGCCACGGTGACGGCCTCGGAATACAAAGACGCCAATCTCGTGGCGGGAACGTCTTACATATACACCGTCACGGCGCGCGACGCCGCCGGGAACATCTCCGGGGCCTCGGAACCGGTGACGGCGACGCCGCAAAATCCAAGGATCGACGCGCTGAAGCATGACCAGCCCGGCGATACCGTAAGCTACCCCGAAGTGACCGGCGTAAGCTTTACCGCGGAAGTCGCGGACACGGGCAACGGAAGCGGCCTGACGGCGGAGTTCTTTTATAAACAGGGCGGCGCGGACTCGCAGGACGCTTATGTCAGCGCCGGAAAATACGACGTGCCGGCGGCTGCCGGCGGGGTGTTCACTTTCACGCAGGCTTTGGCGCTCACGAGGGACATGGCCGTCTCCGGCGCGGTAACGGTCAAAGTCCTCGCGACCGACGACGACGGCTGCGTCGGCGAAGCGACGGCGACGCTCATGATAGACGCCGACACGACGCCGCCGGAAGTGGATTTCACCGGCCTCGACCCCGCTCTCACATATAAGGGAGCGATCCTTCTGAAAGCGGCGGCTTCGGACAACGCCGCGCTGGCGTATGTCGAGTTCGCCTATTATGACGACGCGCTCGGGGCTTATACGGTGATAGGCAGGATTCCGATGCGGGATCTTAAGAGCGGGACGGCGGAGTACGCGTTCGACACCGGAACGCTTCCGGCCGACCGGACGTCGCTGACGGTCAGGGCGACCGCCGCCGACCTGATGGGCAACACCGGCGAAAAAATCATCACTCTGAATCTGTGGAACCGGACGCCAGGCGCGGTTGCAAACCTGAAAATCGAGGAGATCAGCGACACCGAGGCGAAACTTACCTGGGACGCCGCGACCGGGGAATATGTGGCCGGATACCGCGTGTATCGCAGCGAAAACGGCGGAAGCTTCTCGATGGTGGGCGACACCGCGGACCTTTTCTACACAGACGGCAGTCTCAAAGCCGACAGCGGATACGCCTATTACGTGACGGCCTATGACGGCAAGGGCGGCGTTTCGCAAAACTCGGACGCGGTCGGGCGTCCGGCCAAGGACCGCACACCGCCGGAGTTCGTCTCGCTGAGCCCGAAAAACGGCGACAGCGTGTACGGCCTGATCCGTTTCGAAGGCATAGCCCGGGACGACACGGGCCTCATGAGCATACGACTCGTTTCGGCCTATTTTGACGAGACGATCCCTCTTTCCGTCGCGGCCGCGCCGTTCTCCTACGGGTTCGATTCCTCCGCCCTCGCGAAAGAGGATCTTACCGTGACGCTTACGCTGACGGACGGGAGCGGGAACGAGCAAACTGAGACGCTCCTACTGCACATAGACAACACCATACAGCAGCCGCCAAGCAATCTCCAGGCGGCGCAGGCGGACGACTACGCCGTCCTGACGTGGAAGAACCCGGCGTCGCTGGCGAATATCAACGTCTACACGATCGAGTGGGACCAGGCACAGGGCAAAAACAGCTACACGCTGATCCGAGCCCTGGGCAAAACGGAATCCTACATAGACGAGACGGTCGAATACGGCAAATCATACCGCTACGGCGTGAGCGCGGTTTCCCAATCCGGCGTCGAGAGCGTCATCATCGAGGCGGAGGCGCCTGTCGGCATCGCGAAGCCGCCCGTGGAAGCGCCGATGAAGATCAACGCCATTTCGCCTTCCTACGACAGTTTCATCAATAACGAAACGAGCGTCACGGTCTCCGTGAAAAGCCCGTCCCGGCTGACGTCGCTGACACTGTCGGCGCAGACGGCCTCGGGGAACGCGGTCATCGACACTCTGTACGATCCGCCGTACACGGGCGTGTACGGCTTCTCCAAAGGAAAACTGTCCGGCCTGGCCGACGGGGAGTATACCTTCACCGTGAACGCGGTCTGCGCGGACGGACAGGTTTCCAAGACCACAGTCTACAACGTGGATCTGAAAATACCGGAAGACCCGGAAGTTTACCTGGCGGCGAACGAATGCGACGCGTATGTGTCATGGAGCAAATCGGACGCGGACGTGGTCGGCTACACCGTCTACCGCGCGAGAGGCTCGTCCGGTTTTGTCCCGCTCGCGATTGTAATGAGCGATGAGTTTGGGATAAGCGACCTCGGCCTTATAGGCGGCGAATACACCTACAAGGTCATCGCGAAGGACGCCGCGGGGAACCTCAGCCCCGGAGAGAACGCGGTTTCTGTGTTCGTGGACGGCCTGGACACGGAGCCGCCGGCCGCGGTGATCCTTCCGGGCGACCAGAAGGCGGCCAAAGGGGCGGAAGTCATCTTCTCCGCGGAGCGGTCCTCGGATAACGTCGGCATAGTGTCCCGGTACTGGGATTTCGGCGACGGTACCGGTTCCGTCAATGTGAAACCGACGCATACGTATACCCAGACCGGTATCAAAACCGTCAGCCTCACCGTGTCGGACAGGGCCGGGAACAAGGACACCGCGTACTGCCGGGTGGAAGTGACCGACGATCTGAACGTCATGATCCTGACCGTCACCGGAGGCGCTAAGGCCCCGGCCGTCCTCGTGCCAATGCCGGACGGGAGCGAAACCACGTTCCTGGGGGACGATACCGGGAAGGTCACGATATCGCTTCCGCCGGGGCAGTACGCCGCGTCGGTCAAGGCCGCGGGCTATATGATGAAGCGGGTCGTGCTCGACCTCGGTTCGCAGTACAGCGCGGATCCGTTCTATAAAACCATATCGCTGGATCCAAACGACTATATGAAACTTGTTTTCAGCCAAAGAAGGCTGACGCCGGACGAGGCGGCGGAAAAGGGGATAAATATCAACGACCCCGCCAACGTCAACACGAGTTTGTGGACCGTCAATCTGGAGTTCAATAAAGTTCCGATCACGGCCGCGTTTATTCCGGGACACGCGGGAAGCGCCGTCGTGACCGGCAGCCAGGGTTACGGCGTCGCCTGCGGCAGCCTCGGCAAAAGCGACGACGGGACGACCAAGGGCGTTTATCTGCTGATCTACGGCGAAACGTCGTGGACGAAGGAGTTTTTCGACGCGACGCTTATACTGATCAACACCAGCCCGGAGGAGCTGAAGCTCGACATCACGGACCTGGCCGCGGAGATGGATCCGCTGCCGGACGGCCTGAGCCTCGCGTCCGTCAGCGAACTGAGACGGGAAATCGGTACGCTCAAGGGCGGCGAAACCGCTTCGGCGGAGTGGATATTGCGCGGCGACAAGCAGGGCGAGTATATGCTGGGCGGCTCAGTCAAGGGCAAGTGGGCCGACGGCTCCGATCTGAACATGGAATTCCGCGGCGCGGAGCCGATCAAGGTCTGGTCGGGAAGCGCGCTGAGGATGATAGTGACGGCGCCGAAATACGCGGCGCCCGGAAAGGCATATAACGTGCGGCTGGATTTGCAGAACAAATCCGACGTCGAGCTTTACAACGTGAACCTGAAAGTGGACGGAACCGTATACCGCGAGGCGTATACCTTGGAGGACATGATGACCGTCCCCTCCGACCTGCGCGCCGGGGACTCGGTGAACGTGCCGGTTTTGAAGCCGGGGCAGTCCCTGACGCTGAACGTGAACACCAGCTTCGCGGAGGGCATTGATCTGGACGCGGACGAGCAAAACGCGCAATATCAGCTCATGAACGCCTTTTCGCTGTCCAGGCCCGGCTCGAACGCCGAGGTCGAGATCGTCTTCGCGTGGGTCGATGCCGACAGTCCGGACGTTCAGGTCAAGAGTCCCGGCAGCGCCGACGACGGTCTGCGGGATGTGTATTTCAGGCAGGGAAGCTATACCATATCGCCGAAGAAGACACTGAACCTGTCCGACGAGCTGGTCTTCCTGCCGTTTGACGCAAGCGCGGCGGATAAGACGGTTTTGGGATGGGACGTGGCGAAAGCCGACACAGCCGGTGATGATGAAAACAGCGGGATCGTCGCGGAATTCACGAAACCCGGCACTATCCGCGGCGTCTCGGAGGGCAAGGCCGTCGTGACCGCGATTTTCGCGAACGGGCTGACGGCTCAGTGCGTCATATCGGTCGAAGGCCCCGAGCGGGTGTTTGAGTTCGCCCCGGACAATATAACCTTAAAGTTAAACGAGTACAAGACGGTGCCGCTCGTGCATAAAAACGTAGGCTCCGTGTACACGGTCTTTGTAAGACAGGACAGCATGGTTCTGACCGCGGAGCAATTCGGCGAAGGCGTAGACCTGCACGCCGTAAGCGCGGGCGGCGCGATCGTCGTGGTCACCGTTGACGGCGTGACCGCGGAGCTGTTTGTGACGGTCGAAGGTGACCCCGACGAACTGAGGTCTATGAGCTTTACGCGGGATACCTATATCTTCTGGATAGAAAAACAGCCCGACCTGAACCTGAACAATCTGCTGGTGTTCGATTCCAAGGAAACGTCGCACAAGCGGATAAAGGAATGGATATCGAGCGACCCGGACGTTTGCACCGTTTCGGCGGGCGGCAAACTGTGGCCAAAGAATAGCGGCTCGGTCACGATCACGGCCGTCAACGCCTATGACGAGAGCATAGTCGCGGAGTGCACGGTGGATATTGAAATGCCCACGTTCGTCACCAAGGACCTTGTGGGCGGAACCGGTGTGGAAGCGGCGTTCCCGCATGATTCAGAGACTCCCGGCGGAGATGTTGAGACGACCTCGTGGGGATTGAACACGTTTGAAATGGGCATCGACTTAAAGGGCATTTCCAATTCATATGTCGTCAGATATAACCCGGACACCGCGGTGCTCACGATCACCTCGGGCCTTGAGGACGCGACGCTTCTGAAATACCATCCGCTCGAGTACATGGATAAATGGAAGAAATGGAATAAAGACGCCGCGGAATCCGCGGAGGATTTCTTCGACCACTTGGGCCAATATGACGAAACCCCGGGATATGTCGGGGCTAAACTGCCGGAGAGCGAAGCGCACTGTATCCTGTATCTCATGTCGCACCTGCAGAACGGTATGTTTGACAAATTCGAGGGCTGCATCGGGTTTGAGTACAAAGGTTCCCTCGGCGCTAAAAAAATGATCTACCCCGCCGTGTTCGTGGACGCCACGTTCGAGGGAGAGTGGAGAATCGGTCTGACGGCGGTGATAGATGACTTTGAAATTGAGCCTCTTAAAAACATCGAGCTGGAGGGCTATGTCGAAACCGCGCTGACGGGGATATTGGGCGGCGAGGTCAACCTGCTGCTGGCGAAGGCCCGCATAGAGGGAAGCGTGGGAATTTCGGCGAGCACGGTAATCGCTTCCGACAAGGACATACTCGACGAATTGAAGGTGAAGGGCTCGATAGGACTCTCTTTTGAGTATTCCGCTCTGTTCGAACTGTTTAAGAGAGAGGTAGAATTATATTCGGACGAATTTGAACTGTATCCGGAGGGATGGAAGAAATTTTACAATTCGATAAAGAGCGATCCCGTCGACGGCTACGAGGGGATCCCTGTCGGATCCGGCCGGCCGACCGACGTCCCCAAGCTGCCGGCGAACGTGAGAGCCAGGGCTTTCACGGCCAGGAACGACAGCGTATTGATCTCGAACGCGGGCGAGATAGCCAATCCCCAGGTTTTGGCCTTGCCCGGCGGGAACAAGATAATGACCTGGTGCGGAAACGTCGCCGGCCGGGACGACTACAACTGGATCGGCGCGTATTACAGCTTATATGACGCGAAAACCGGGATGTGGAGCGCGCCGGCGCTCGTGAGCGACGACGGCACGATAGACGCG
>WQUN01000123.1 GCA_009782085.1 Bacillota bacterium | reverse complement strand
GAATCTCGATTAAAATCTTCACAGTCTGTCGCCGAGAACGCCGTTGAAGCGTTCGGCGTTTCGGCTCCGCCTGTGAAGTTTTAATCTGAGATTCGTATTATACAATGGGCGGTGCGAATATGAAGCCGATGTTCCCCCGCGACGACGCCGAAATAGCCCGCCTGGACGGCCTCCTCCGCTTCGAGGGCGAATTCCTGGCCGCGGGGCTAAAGCTGATCGCCGGCGTGGACGAGGTCGGGCGCGGGCCGCTGGCGGGGCCGGTCATGGCCTGCGCGGTCATCCTGCCCCCCGGCGCGCGTATCTTCGGCGTCGACGATTCCAAGAAGCTCTCCGCCAAAAAACGGGAGGTCCTGGCGGAGGAGATCAAAAGCGCGGCCGTGTGCTGCGGGATCGGAACGGCCCAGCCCGGCGAGATAGACGAGGTCAACATCCTCCGGGCCACGTTCCTGGCCATGCGCCGGGCGGCGGAGGCGCTGACCGCCGCGCCGGAGGCCGTCCTGGCTGACGGCCCGTACATACCGGAGCTTGTCCCCGGAGTCCCCCAGAAAAACATAATCCGCGGCGACAGCCTGAGCCAGTCGATCGCCGCGGCGAGCATAGTCGCCAAGGTCGCGCGGGACGCTCTGATGCGGGAATATCACGCGCTCTACCCGGAATACGGCTTCGACGCCAACAAGGGCTACGGCTCGGCAAGGCACATCGAGGCGATACGCCGGTTCGGTCTCTGCCCGATACACCGGCGGAGTTTTACGGGAGGATTTGCCGTTCCGCCGGAGTGCTAAAACATCAACCTCCTCTGTCGCCGGTAAATGTTTTCAGCATCCCTGACCCGGAGGTGCAGCGCCATGCCAAACCGCTATAAAACCGGCATGTACGGCCAGCGTCTGGCCGAGGAATATTTAACCGCCCGCAGGTGGACAATACTCTATAGGAACTACAGGACGCGCGCCGGGGAAATAGACCTGATAGCCCGGGACGGGGAGTACACCGTCTTTCTGGAGGTCAAGTACAGGCGGAGCCTGGCCTTCGGCGAGCCGCCGGAGGCCGTGACGGCGGGCAAGCGAGCCGCGCTGCGATGCGCCGCGCAGGAGTATGTCCGCGAAAATTTTCCGGAGGACGGGGATCTGCCGTTCCCCGATTGCCGCTTCGACGTGATCGCCGTCTACGACCCGCCCGGCGGGCAAAGAACGGTCGAGCACTTAGCGGACGCGTTCTGATTATGCGCTAATCTTTCCCGCAAAGCCAATCTCCCGTATAAATATTATTTTTTGGAAGAAAATATAGGGAGACATAATGTGTTAAGGAGGAGTAATTTTGAAGGCAACAGGGATTGTCAGAAGAATAGATGATTTAGGCAGGGTCGTTATTCCCAAGGAAATAAGGAGAACGCTCAGGATAAGGGAAGGCGACCCGCTTGAGATTTTTACGGATCGCGAAGGCGAGATCATACTAAAGAAATATTCCCCCATCGGCGAACTTGGGGCGTTCGCGAAGGAGTACGCGGAGAGCCTCGCGCAGTCGTCGGGCCATATAACGTGCATCGTGGACAAGGATCAGATCATCGCCGTCTCCGGCGGGGCCAAGAAGGAGTTCATGGAGAAGCATATCTCCTCCGCCCTGGAAAAGGCCATCAACCAGCGCAGCACGGTGACCGCGAACCGCAGCGAGGGCGGGTATATCCCGATCCTGGACGAGGACGACTCCAACGCGTACAACAACCAGCTCATAACCCCCATAATCGCGGAGGGGGACGTCCTCGGCGCGATCATTTTCCTGTCGCCCGACAAGAAAATGGGCGAGGTGGAGGGCAAGCTGGCGCAGACCGCCGCCGGCTTCCTGGGCAAGCAGATGGAACAATAACTTATGGTTCACAAACCCCGCCGAATCCCTTATAATACCGCGTAGGCGAAAAAGGAGCCTGTATCCCCCGGATACAGGCTCTATATCAAGGGAGAGATTGTATGGACGGCGGGTACACCTTTGACGACCTCTGCGGCATAGTCGACATCCTCGTTTCGGAGAACGGGTGCCCGTGGGACAGGGCGCAGACCCACGGGAGCATCCGGGACGACCTGATAGAGGAGAGCTACGAGGCGGCGGACGCCATCGACAAAAACGACATGCCCAACCTCTGCGAGGAGCTGGGGGACGTCCTGTTCGACGTTTTGCTGCACTGCAAGCTGGCCGAGCGGGATAACTCGTTCACGACGGCCGACGTGACGGCCGGCGCGGGCATGAAAATGGTCCGCAGGCACCCGCATATCTTCGCGGGCGTCAGGGCGGACACGCCGGACCAGGTCATAGACAACTGGGACCGGATCAAGAAGGCCGAGCACGGCTTCACGGCCGGCAGCCAGACGCTGAGGGCGGTGGCGAAGGCGCTGCCCGCGCTTTCGCGGGCGGAAAAGGTGCAGAAGCGGGCCGAAAAGGCGTCCGGCGAAGAATTCGGCCTTATGCGCGCCGTGGCCGCGGCCGGGGCGGAACTGGCGCGCCTGAAAGAGGCCGCGCCGGCTGGGAAAGCCCCTTCCGGAGAGGATCTGTCCGCCGTTTTGGGGGCTCTTTTGTTCCACACGGTGGCGATTTCAAGAAAATTAAATATAAATGCCGAATTTGCCTTGACAAACGCCACGGAAACGTTTATAAATAATTTCGAGGACTGCGAGAAGGGGATGAAACCGGCCTCTGATTTATTCTGAGGCTTGCCGCGTCGCTTTCCGCCGTTAGAAATAAAAATCTCTAAGGAGGAAGCATCCATGAACAAAACCGAACTTATTGTGGCCATCGCCGAAAAGTCGGGACTGACGAAGAAAGACTCCGAGAAGGCCCTTCGCGCCTTCGAGGAAGCCGTGACCGAAGAGCTGGTCAAGGACGGCAAAGTTCAGTTGGTGGGCTTCGGGACGTTCGACGTCGCCGCCCGCGCCGCCCGCGAGGGCAGGAACCCGCAGACTGGCAAGCCCATGCCGATCCCGGCGTCTAAGGCCCCCCGTTTCAGGGTCGGCAAGCAGCTCCGCGACGCCGTCAACGTGCACAAGCCCGCCGGCAAAAAGAAATAACCGAAAGAATTAACCAAAAGAAATAACCAAAAGAAATAACCAAAAGAAATATCAAAAGGTAATAACCGTTCCCGAGAGCAAGCGCCAAAGGGCCGCCGCGAGGCTGAAAAACGCGGCGGCCCTTTTTCATTGTAAGGCAATCATTGTAAGGCAATCATTGTAAGGCAATCATTGTGAGGCAATCATTGGGAGGCAATTATGCGCCTGGACAAATTCCTGAAAGTGTCCCGCGTGATAAAGCGGAGGACCGTGGCCAACGAGGCCTGCGGCGCGGGCCGCGTCACGCTGAACGGCAAGCCGGCGAAGCCCGCCGCCGAGGTCAGGGAAAACGACGTGGTCGAGATACGCTTCGGCGCGGAGACGACCAGGTTCCGCGTCCTGTCGGTAAAGGAGAACGCGCGGAAGGAGGACGCCGCGCGGATGTACGAGATATTGCCAAATGAATAAGACGCATAAGCATGTCATACTTCCCCCGCGCTTTTCATAAAATCCTGTATGGCATAAAAGAAACGGGGGATTTCAATGGCTGAGGAAAAAAAGTCAAGCGCCAGCGCCTCGCGGCACGCCCTGACTATCGACAGGCGCGAGCGGGTCGTCGTCACGGGAATGCTGGACGTCATCTCTTTTGACGAGGAAACGGTCATCGCCGAGACGGAGATGGGCATATTGGTCCTGCGCGGGAACAACCTGCGCGTCAGCCGCCTTAACCTGGACAACGGCGAGCTGGACCTGGACGGCGAGATCATGAGCGCCGCCTACGAGGACGCGCCCGGCGGCGGCAAGGCCAAAGGCTCCTTCTTTGGCAAACTCTTCCGGTAAGCGGGTGAGCGCATGATCCTGTCGATGAGCGCTCAGGCCCGGTTTTTCCTCATGACCGTCCTGGCGGGCTTTCTGACGGCCTTTCTGTTCGACCTGTTCCGCGTCCTCCGGCGGCTTTTCAGGCACCCCAACTTCCTGACCCAGGCCGAGGACGTCGTGTTCTGGATCCTGGCGATCCTGGGGGTCTTTTACATATTCCTCCGCGAGAACGCCCAGATGCGCGTCTTCACGTTCGTCGGCCTGTTCGTCGGCATGGCGCTCTATTTCCTGACGCTGAGCTTCTACGTCAGGCTCGTCCTAAACGCGGTCACGGGCTTTTTGAAGCGCGTCGTCATCACCGCGTTCAAAATCCTCCTGTTCCCGCTGAAAGCCCTTTTTAAGCTGGCCGCGCGGCTTTTGCGCCTCCTGGGAAAACTTCTCAAAAAACCCGTGAAAAAAAGCAAAAGCGCTTTACAAACCGGGAAACGGTATGCTAGAATGGGTCTTGCCGGATTCAGGCGCGATATAAACGTGATCCGCAAAAAGGTGTAGTGTCCGATGGCGGTTGCCGACAAAAGACGGCTGAAAAGATTACATAATGCGCGCCCGCGCCGCAGGCTGAGGCTCGCGCTGTTCGTCCCCTTCTGGATCTTTCTGGTGGCCGGCTTCGGGGGCGTTATTTTGACGCAGGCGGAAAAGCGCGGCAGGTACGTCTCGGAGACAGCTCAGGCCCGGCAGGAACTGGACAGGCTTACCCAACTCTCGAACGACCTCAGCGGCGAGGTCCGGTTCAACACCGGCGACAGGGCGGTCGAAAAGGCCGCCAGGGACCGCCTCGGCCTCGTTTACCCGGACGAGATCATATTTGAGACGGACTGAAAACCGATTTGAGACGAACTGAAAGCCGATAATGGACTTCTTTGGAAATTAGCGTCTGTCATTCTGAGCGAAGCGAAGAATCTTGCTTTTCAGACCCTTCGCTGCGCTCAGGGTGACAGCGAATAGCATCTGTCATTCTGAGCAGAGCGAAGAATCTTGCTTTTCAGACCCTTCGCTGCGCTCAG
>WQUN01000122.1 GCA_009782085.1 Bacillota bacterium | reverse complement strand
CTGTCCAGAAATAAACTGATCAAATATTTTTTTGAAACGCCGTAGAAGCGTTCGTCGTTTCAAAAAAATGTGCATGTTATTTCTGGACAGTTCCTTACCCCGCCAGATTCTCCGGGTTCAGCACCTTCAGCTTATCCGGCACGAACAGCCCGTCTTTGCGCACCAGCTCGCCGTCGAACCAAATCTCGCCGCCGCCCCATTCCGCCGTCTGGATGCAGACCAGATCCCAGTGGATCGCGCTCTCGTTGCCGTTCGGGGCCTCGTCGTAGCAGTTGCCCGGCGTGAAGTGGAACGAGCCCATGATCTTCTCGTCGAAAAGCGTGCTGTTCATCGGCCTGGTGATATACGGGTTGACGCCCAGCGCGAACTCGCCGGCGTAGCGCGCGCCGGCGTCCGTGTCCAGGACCTTGTTGAGGCGCTCCGTGTCGTTGGCCGACGCCTCGACGATTTTCCCGTCCTTGAATCTGAACGATATGTCCCTGTAATGAAAGCCCTGGAAATCCGAGCCGGTGTTGAAGCGGAGCGTGCCGTTGACGGAATCCCTGACCGGGGCGGTGAATATCTCGCCGTCCGGGATGTTGAGCTCGCCGGCGCAGGGCACCGCCGGGACGCCCTTGACGGAAAAGCTGAGGTCGGTGCCCGGGCCGATGATATGGACCGTATCCGTCCGCTCCATCAGCTCCTTGAGCGGCCGCATGGCCTGGAGCATCCGCCCGTAGTCCAGGTTGCAGACTTTGTAATAGAAATCGGCGTAGGCCTCTTTGCTGGAGCCGAAGTGCTGCGCCGTCGCGGCCGTGGGATAGCGGAGGATCACCCATTTCGTCTTTTTTACGCGGACGTCGGAGTGCACGGGCTTTTTGTAGAGCTTCTCGTGCAGGTTCATGTTCTCCTGCGGCACGTCGTTGTATTCGTTGGTGTTCTCCGGCGCGGAGATGCCGATGAACGCGTCCATCTGTTCCATAAACGTTCTGTCCCGGCCGGTCAGGCTCCCGTAGCGCGCTTCGGAAGCGCCCAGAAGCAGTTCCCGCTGGGTCGTCTCGGAGTAGATGTTGACAAAGGGCAGGCCGCCGGAGCGGAAGACCTCTTTGACGACGCAGTCGACCAGCGGGATCGCCTCGACGCCGGTGCACTCGATCAGGATTTTCTCGTTTTTTTGAAGGCGGCAGGAATGGTGCACCAGGCCGCTTGCCAGTTTCTCGTTCCTGGGGTCCATGGGATTCTCCTTTTGTATATACCGGATGCAGAAAACATTTGCCGACGACGTGACAGAGGAGGCTAATGTTTTCGCACTCCGGTATAGTTCCTTCGCATATTTTGGATAGTTTCAGTATACCCTATATTATATCAATATGTCATGATTTCTTCCGGCAAAATTAAATGTCCGGAATTGATTGAATAAATATTCATTATTTAGCATAAATATTATGAATTTATTGCTTGTCTTTGAGAAATACTAGGCTTGAACGGCGCACCGCCGTTATGCCGCTATTCCATATACCGGCGCGAAATCGTTAAGGAGGAGTTACTATGAGATCAAGGCCGCTGGATTGGACCGCGCTGACGCTTGTCATCATCGGCGCGCTCAACTGGGCTCTGATTGGCTTTTTCAAGTTCGACCTGGTCGCCACGCTGTTCGGCGGCATGGAATCCTGGGTCAGCAGGATCGTATACATTCTGATCGGTATTTCGGGGCTTTATTGCCTTAGCCTGTACGGCAAGCTCCACGACCGCGTCGACCATATCGACCGCGTTGACCACCGCGTAAGGGACGACCATTTTATCCAGTAGCGTTAAACTTAAAAGGCGCCCGGAAACCGACCGAACGGTTTCCCGGCGCCTTTTGGCGTTCCCCCGATTGTTTTATCTATATAATGCTCTCTTACAAGTTCCATTCCAACCGACCTGGAACTCGCGTCAGCCGGCTTTCAGCTCCAGGCGGAGTCGGTCGGCGATGAGGGCGATGAATTCGCTGTTCGTCGGCTTGCCCTTGTGGTTGTTGACGGTGTAACCAAACATACTGTCTATTACGTCTACCTTCCCCCTGCTCCAGGCGACCTCGATCGCGTGGCGTATCGCGCGTTCGACACGGCTCGGCGTCGTCGCGCATTTTTTAGCTATTGACGGGTAAAGCTCCTTGGTGATGTAGTTCAGCACGTCGATGTCGTTGACCGCCATCATTATCGCCTCGCGCATGTAGTGATACCCGCGGATGTGGGCGGGCACGCCGATCTCGTGAAGGATGTTCGTAACGCGGGACTCCAGGTTGACGCTTTTCGACCGGTTTTTGTCCGGGGACGGCGACTGGCGGCAGCTGTCGCGCATCTGCCGTATCCTGGAGACGAGGCAGGCCAGGTCGAAGGGCTTGACCATGTAGTATTCCGCGCCCAGGTCGATGGTCTGCTGCATGATCTTCTCCTGGGTCACGGCGGAGAGCATGATCACCGTCGGCGGGCCCCCCGCCGGCGGCGCGGTCTTTAGCCTCTCCAGAATGCCCATGCCGTCGAGGCTTGGCATTACGCCGTCCAAAATGGCGACGTCCGGTTTTTGCTCCAGAATCTTGTTGTAAGCCTCCAGCCCGTCATAGGCCACGCCGGTCACCTGAATGTCGCGCTGCTGTTTCAGATAGCTCGAAACGGCGTCCACGAATTCCCTGTTGTCGTCCGCGAGTAGCACCTTGATCTTTTCGTCGTTCATTCTCCATCCTCCGTTTGTCAGATTTTTGTCCCATTCCCATAGTGTGAAGCCGGTTGCAGATTAAAGCAGGTAATTGGTAAATATGGGATTTTTTACCAATATTAGGAGTATAAAACAGAAATGTCCAAAAATCAACAGGGCCAAGCCGGTTTCTTACGCAGAAATATGACAATATGTGCGACAGTGTGACTTGGGATATACTTTTTCGATTAAAAAAGCGCGGTTTGCGGAGGTTTTGTCGAAATGTTTATAAATATTCATTTGTCCAGTATCTCCCTAACCGCCTCCGCCATCTCCCCCGGCTCGCAAACCCGCCCGTGCAGCACGGGCAAGCTCTCCAGCTCCGTGATTGCCTCCGGCGCGCGCGTCCCGCTCAGGCGCTCCAGGACGCGGATCTGCCCGAAGGCGTCGGCCCCGGCCAGGGCCGGGTCGATAGCCCGGCAGACTGCCTCCGCGAATTTATACGGGCTGGCCGTGGCCACGATCACGTTTTTGCGGGCGTCCCCCGTCCGGGCGGAGTATTTTTTCCAGGCCGCGTAGGCCACGGCTGTGTGCGGGTCCATCACGTAGCCCTGCCTGTAGACCTCGCGTATCGCGGCCTCGGCCTCGGCCCCGCTCCCGTATTCCCCGACGATTCCGCTCTCTTCCGCGCGGTCCGCCCGGCATTCGTATACGCCGCGCGCGTTCAGGGCCTCCATCTTCTCCTTGGTGGCCGCGCCTCCGCAGACGTGGAAAAGCAGCCGCTCCAGGTTGCTGGACACCAAAATGTCCATGGACGGGGACGACGTCAGTATGAACTCGCGGTTTTTATCGTAGACGCCGGTGTTGAAGAAGTCGTAGAGCACCTTGTTGTCGTTAGAGGCGCAGACGAGCCTGTGCACGGGCAGGCCCATGCGTTTGGCGTAGTATCCCGCCAGGATGTTGCCGAAATTGCCGGTCGGGACGGTGAAGTTCACGGCCTCGCCGGGCGATACGGCCCCGCTTTTGACGAGCCGGCCGTAGGCGTGGAAATAGTAGGCGATCTGGGGCGCGAGCCGCCCGAAGTTTATCGAGTTGGCGGAGGAAAAAAACGGGCGCGGCCCGCGCGCCCACGCGCCGGAGCCGCTCTGCGCGTCCGCGAAGATTTTTTTAACGCCGGTCTGCGTGTCGTCGAAGTTGCCGCGCACGCCCACCACATGGACGTTGCCGCCGCGCTGGGTGATCATCTGCCGCTTCTGGACGGCCGAGACGCCCTCACAGGGGAAAAACACGATCACCTTTATGCCCTCCACCCCGGCGAAGCCCTCCAGCGCGGCCTTGCCCGTGTCGCCGGACGTGGCCGTCAGCACGACGATCTCGTCGCGGACGTTTTGCTTTTCCGCCGCGGCCTTCAGCAGATAGGGCAGAAGCGACAGCGCCATGTCCTTGAACGCGGAGGTCCTGCCGTGGAAGAGCTCCAGGAAAAAGACGCCGGCCCGCTCCGCGACCGGGGCGATCTCCGGCGCGTCGAACTTGGCGTCGTAGGCCGCGCGGACGTATTTTTCAAGCTCGGCGTCCGTATAATCGGTCAGGTACGGGCGCAGTATCTCGAGAGCCGTGTCCCGGTAGGCCATGTCCGCGAGGCGCGCCCAGCCAAAGCCGGCTTCCGGGAATTTCTCCGGGACGTACAGACCGCCGTCCGGAGCCGGGCCCCGCAAAATGGCCTCGGAGGCCGTGACGCCAGTACCGCCGCCCGGGCCCGCGCTTCTGGTGCTGTAATAGAACATATCGGCCATAGCTACCTCCTGGTATTCCATCCCAGTTTATCTCTTATCCATTATCGCATTTTTCTACAAATTTGCAAGCCTGTATTTCCTTTCCGCCCTTCGCACCCTCACGCAATCCACCCCCTGGCGAGCCTGTTTTTCAGCCGCCCGCCGGACGCCTTGGCCCAGCCCAGCGGGAACTCCCCGAGGCAGACCAGTACCCAGCCGTCCCGCGCCGGGAAGTCGAGGCTCTCGCCTCTTAAGAACCGCTCCGTCCTTTCGTCGCCCGGCCCGAAGGAAGCGGAAACTTGCGCCATGCCGCGGGAAAGACCCATCGCCAGCGCCTGGGACGGCTCGAACCGCCCGGTTTTCACGTCGCCGAGGTACCAGCCGCTCCGGCGGACGCGCAGGCCGCCGAGGGGCGGCAGGCCCGCCGGGACGGCGTAGAGCGCCTGCCCGAGCCGCAGGAACGAGAAATCCCCGAAAAAATCCTCCGGGAGGGACAGGTATGCGTTGACGAAATCGCCAAACAACCCGGCGCCGTCAGTTTTATCGTATTTAACGCCTGTGCCGGCGGTTTTTTGCCGACGCGGCGGGAAACCGCCATTATTTGAAGTGTTCCCCGCCGCGGATTTTTCCCATGCCGGGCCGCTTCCGCCGTCAGAGCCGCCGGCGGCGTTTTGCCCGCCTTTTTTGCCCATCACGCACACGAAGTGCCCCTCCCCGGCGCTCCTGTGCGGCCAGACGCGGCCGCAGCCCGCAAGCTCCGGCCGGCCGCCGCCCCATTCCGGCCGCCCGCGCGAGACGCCGAGCCTCCCGCAGTCCAGCGGCCAAATCCCGAAATCGCCGTTTTCCGTCAGGAATCCGTCGATCATCGCCTCATCCTCGGCGGGGTCGAACGTGCACGTGGAGTAAACGAGCGCCCCGCCGGGCTTCGTCATCGCGGCGGCCTGGCGAAGTATCCGCCGCTGGAGCGCGGCGCATGCGGCGGGCTTTCGCGCCTCCCAGGATTTGGCCGCGTCCGGGTTTTTGCGGAACATGCCCTCTCCGGAGCACGGCGCGTCCGCCAGCACCCTGTCGAACCACCCCGCGAACCGCTCCGCGAGCCGTTCCGGGGCCTCGTTGACGACGACCGCGTTCCGGCAGCCGAACAGCTCGAGGTTTTTCACCAGCGCGCCGCAGCGGGAGGCGCTGAAATCGTTGGCCGCGAGGACGCCCGCCCCGGCCAGCGCGGCGGCCGCCTGGGTGCTCTTGCCGCCCGGCGCGGCGCACAGGTCCAGCACGCGCATTCCCGGCTTTATCCCGGCGGCGGCCGCCGGGAGCATCGCGCTGGGCTCCTGGAGGTAATACAGGCCGGCGGCGTAGAGCGGGCTCTTGGCCGGCCGGGCGCTTTCCGGGTAATAGAACCCCTCCGGGCACCAAGGCACGGCCGGCGGGTATTTATCGCACAATCCCGTTTCGGCCAGAAGCGCGGCGAGATCGGGCGCCGGGATTTTAAGCGTGTTCGCGCGCAAGGCGAAAAGCCGCTCCCCGCCGAGGCTGTCGCGGAAGGCCGGCCATTCGTCCGCCAGCAAAAGGCGCATCTTTTCGGCGAATTCTGCGGGGAGGGTTATGGGGATCATCTCCAGGGGGGAATTGCGGAATAAACATCGCGAAACCTCTCCCTGAATTATAGCAGGCGAGATGAAAATAGGCAAATAGGGGAACAGAAAGGAGTGCGTAAAATTTGAACGCTTCTACGGCGTTCTCGGCGACAGACTGTGAAGATTTTAATCGGGATTCGTATAAAAAGCCAATAGACAAGATTCTTCGCTGCGCTCAGAATGACAAAAAAGAGTCTATAGAGGTTACCTGTTATCGGAAGATTGCAGGCAACGGGACGCCCAGGGGGGCGTCCACAACGATTTTATCAAGGGGGCGTCCCATACGATTTTACCGCGAAAATTTGCCGCGCCCAACAGAAAGAACGAAATGCCGATAAGATTTGCCAATGAGCGAAATTTGTGTATAATTTATTTAATTATTAATTATTAATTATTAATTGTTATCCAAACCGGAGGCTTTATGTATCAGCAATCCGTAACCTCTGTCAGATCCCGGAACGACCGCCTGGCCCTCGCGTCCGGCCGCCGCCCGGCCGCCTGCATCCGCACGTTCGGCTGCCAGATGAACGCGCACGATTCCGAGAAGATCTCCGGCATGGCGCGGGAGATGGGCTACGAGCTCTCCGGCGACGAGCTGACGGCCGATCTGGTGGTATACAACACCTGCTGCGTGCGCGAGAACGCCGAGAACCGCTTTTTCGGCAACCTGGGGAAGATGATCCACAGGAAAAACGCCGGAGAGGACTTCGTCGCGGCGATATGCGGCTGCATGACCCAACAGAGCGCGGCGGCCGAGCGGATCAAAACGAAATACCCCCTCGTGGACATAGTGTTCGGCACGTTCAACCTCGCGGCTTTCCCGGATTTGCTGCTCGAAACCCTGACGACAGGGCGGCGGGCCGCAGAAATACGCACGGAGCACGGCGAGGGCTTCTCCGACGGTCTGCCGACGGTGCGGGAGCGCGCTTTCAGGGCCTCGGTGAACATCATGTACGGCTGCGACAACTTCTGTTCGTACTGCGTCGTGCCTTACGTCCGGGGGCGCGAGAGGAGCCGCCCGGCGGATTCGATATTGAGAGAGATCGAGGGGCTGGCCGGGTCCGGCGCGATAGAGATAACGCTGCTGGGGCAGAACGTGAACTCCTACGGCGGCGCCGGAAGCGGGGGCTTTGCGGCGCTTCTGGGGGAAATCTGCCGCGTGCCGGGGATAAAGAGGATACGCTTCATGACCTCTCACCCGAAAGACCTGTCCGACGGGCTTTTGGACAGGATCGCCGGGGAGCCGAAGATATGCCGCCACATCCACCTCCCGCTGCAATCGGGCAGCACGAAGGTGCTCGCGCGGATGAACAGGGGGTATACGAAAGAGGACTACCTCGCGCTGGCCGCGCGGATACGCGAACGGATACCCGGCGTTTCGCTGACCACGGACATAATCGTCGGTTTCCCCGGCGAGACGGAGGAGGACTTCGGGGACACGCTCGACGCCGCGCGAAAGGCGAGGTTCAACGGCGCGTACACCTTTGTATACTCGCGGCGGGCGGGCACCCCGGCGGCGGACATGCCCGGCCAGGTGCCCAAAGACGTGATGAACGCGAGGTTCGCGCGGCTGCTGGACACGCTGAACCCGATTTTCCTGGAGGAAAACCGGAAGCTTGAGGGCAGGACGCTGGAAGTCCTCGTCGAGGAGAGAAGCCCGCGCGGCGAGGGCTTTTTGACCGGGCGGACAGACGGAAACGCCATCGTGCACTTCAGGGGGGAGGCGGGGCTGATCGGCTCGCTGGCCGACGTAAGGGTCACGGGATGCCGGACGTTCTATTTTACGGGGGAACTATGCTGATTTCGGGGAAACGGCGACGATTTACTTGATCTCCTGCTCCAGACCGTCGAACTCATCCGTGCTGAAATTATGCTACACCACAATGATCTCTTTCCCCCCCCCGGTCAGGCACCTTCCCCCGCCGGGCGCGACGGCGTAGGTGTCCTCAACGCCGACCATCCCCAGGCCGTCCAGGCCCTTTTTCGGCTCCAGGGCTATGACCATGTTTTCCTCCAGAGGTTCGTCGAAGCCCGCGGCGATGACCGGGAGCTCGTCGATATGCAGGCCGACGCCGTGCCCCAGGAATTTAACCAGGCTGTTCCCGTATCCCATGAAGCCCTCGCGCAGCTCGTCCGGCAGGCTGTCCATGCAGTCCCGGTATATCCGCGAGGGGATTTCGCCCGGCGCGAGCCTCTCCGCGGCGCGGCGCTGGACGTCCAGGCAGGCCCGGTGGACGCGCGCGGCCTCAGCGGACGGCTTCGCGCCGAACATGTAGACCTGCGTCTTGTCGCTGTGGTAGCCGTTCATGCCGAAGCCGATGTCCGCGAAGACCAGGTCGCCCTTTTTCAGCCTCCGCGCCGGATCGCCGCCGACGGGCGCGGCCGGGCTTCCGCCCTTGGAGCCGCCGGGGCCGTCGTAGTTCGAGGGGTAGAGCGAATTTTCGCCGTAAGAGATGTGCCCGGCCGCGAATTCGGTCTGAAACCTGGAAAAGCGCGTCACGCCGTGATAACCGCGCCGTATCATCCGCGCGTAGACCTCGCCGGCCAGCTCGGCCTCGCTGACGCCCTCTTTGAGCATCGACGGGATGTCCTCGTCCAGCAGCCTCCTGTGCGCCTCGCCGGACTTTTCGGTCCAGTGGAGCTCGTAAGGCGATTTTACGGCCCGGACAGCGCGCAGGACGTTCTCCATGTTGCCGATTTTGGACATTTGGAGATATTTTCCGATCCGCTCGACCATCGCGTAGGGCATTGTGTCGCCCTCGATATACGCGCTTCCGAGCGCGCCGGTAATCTGCGCGGCGTCCCGGTACGACCCCATCGGGTATACGCGCTCCAGCGGCGATTCCAGCCGCGCGCGTTCGAAGCTCTTGCGCACGAAGTAGTCATAGCCGCCGCCGCGTCGGATTACCAGCAGCGCGTCCTGCATCGTGCCTGTGAAATAATACTGGTCGACCTTGCCCGCGACGAGGGCGGATTCCCAGTCGGGGAAGGCGGCGTCCATCGCGCCGCAAAAGCGCGCGCGGCGTGTTTCCAGTTCCCGGAGGGTCAGAGTCATAGGTGGCCTCGCTTTCCGTAACGGTAATTGTGCATTTATTTGATTATTTGATTATACCGGATGCAGAAAACATTTGCCGACGACGAGCCGATTCGACGAACGCTTCAGCGGCGAATCGGCGACATGAGGAAGCTAATGTTTTCGCACTCCGGTATAGAAGTAAGTATGTACGATAGACAGAGCGGCGTCAAGTTTCAATACGCGCGCGGGCAGGTCAGTCTAATTTATAGAGAAATGCACAAACCACATGTAGGGCAGGGGCTCTGCTCCTGCCGCTTTAGATCTGTTTCCGCCGATACTCAACTATATATGTGGTTTACGGCGGGAGCAGAGCCCCCGCCCTACAGTTAATTTGTGGTTTACGGCGGGAGCAGAGCCCCCGCCCTACAATTATTTACCGCTGTAATAGGCAAATTCACGGAATTTAGACTGACCTGCGCGCGCGGGTGCGGCATATTTTCGTGGGATACGCCATAATACAGCAGACTTCTTCGGAAATTACTTTGCGCTGTCACCCTGAGCGCAGCGAAGGGTCTAAAAAGCAAGATTCTTCGCTGCGCTCAGAATGACAGACTTTAATTGCCGAAGAAGTAGGGGACGCCGCCCTCGGCGTCCCGCAATGTCGGCAGATTCATGGGACGCCGCCCTCGGCGTCCCGCAATGTCGGCAGATTCATGGGACGCCGCCCTCGGCGTCCCGCAGTTGTCGATAGATTCAGGCAACGGGACGCCCAGGAGAACGTCCCCTGCGATATGCCGCGAAAATTTGCTGCGCCCTCCGCTCGCGCAAAATTGCCAGCTTCCCGCCGCCGACATAGACATACCCCAGCGCCCTCCCCGCGCGCCCGCAAAATTGTCTTGTCTATTATTGGCGGGTAATATATAATCTCACCCAAACCGGAGCGGCAGGGCAAGGTTGACTGATTTGCCCGAAACGATTGCCCAGAAATATCCTCATTTACCCTGATATCCTCAATCCCCAAAGGAGGCCCCAATGCGCGAATCAATCCTTCAGCTCCTGGAAAAAAACAGCCGCCTCAGCCCAGCGGATCTGGCCGTGATGCTCGGCCTGCCCGCCGAGGAAGTCGCCGCGGAACTCGGCAAAATGATAGACGAGCAGGTCATCTGCGGCTTTCATACCCTCGTGAACTGGGACAAGACGGGCCGCGAGTTCGTGACCGCGCTGATCGAGGTCAAGGTCACGCCCCAGCGCGGCATGGGCTTTGACCGCATCGCCCAGCGCATCTACCGCTTCGACGAGGTCAAGGCCCTGTACCTCATGTCCGGCGGCTTTGACCTGACGGTCATCGTCGAGGGCGCGACGATACGGGACGTGGCTTTCTTCGTCTCCGACAAGCTCGCCCCGCTCGAGTCCGTCCTGAGCACGGCCACCCACTTCGTTCTGAAAAAGTACAAAGACCACGGGATCGTCCTGGAAAAGGCCGTTTCCGACGACGAGAGGATGATAGTCTCCCCATGACGGACAGCAAAAAGGGCTTCGTGGCCCAGAAAATCGCCGACCTGCCGTTTTCCGGCATACGCAGGTTTTACGACATCGCCGACGAGATCGAGGGGGCCATTTCCCTGGGCGTCGGCGAGCCGGACTTCCTGACCCCCTGGAACATCCGGGAGGAGGCCATCTTCCGCCTCGAGCGCGGCGGCACGTCCTATACGTCCAACGCCGGCCTGCCCGAGCTTCGGAGGGAAATCGCCGCCTATATCCGCAAGTTCGGGACGGAGTACGACCCCAAGACCCAGGTGCTCGTGACCATCGGCGCGAGCGAGGCCATCGACGTAGCCCTCCGCGCGGTCACGGAGCCGGGCGACGAGATACTGATAGTCGAGCCGTGCTACGTCAGCTACAAGGCGTGCATCATAATGGCCGGCGGCGTCCCGGTCGTCATCTCGCCCAAGCCGGAGAACGATTTCCGGCTCCTGCCGGAAGAGATAACCGCCAAACTGACCCCCCGGACAAAGGCGCTCATCATGGGCTACCCGAACAACCCGACCGGCGCGGTAATGGAGCGCGCCGACCTCGAGAGGATCGCGGAAGTCCTCCGCGAACAGGACATCCTGGTCATATCCGACGAGATATACGCGGAGCTGACCTACGGCCCGGTCGGGCGGGAAGGCCTGGGCGACGCGGAGCACGCGTCGATCGCGGCCCTGCCCGGCATGTATGGGAAGACTTTGGTGATAAACGGCTTCTCCAAGGCCTTCGCCATGACGGGCTGGCGGCTGGGCTACGCCTGCGGCCCGGCGGAGCTTATCTCCGCCATGACCAAGATCCACCAGTACGTCCTGATGTGCGCCTCGCGCAACAGCCAGTACGCCGGCCTCGAGGCCCTGCGCAATTCGCACAAAAGCGTGGCCGCCATGCGCCGCGAATACGACGCCCGCCGCCGCGTGCTTCTGGACGGCTTCCGGGAGATCGGCCTCCCGTGCTTCGAGCCGCGCGGCGCGTTCTACACGTTCCCGTCCATACAAAAGACCGGGCTTTCCAGCGAGGAGTTCTGCGAGAAGCTGCTGATGAGCCAAAAACTCGCCGTCGTCCCCGGAAACGCCTTCGGCGAGGCGGGGGAGGGGTTCGTCAGGTGCTCGTACGCGTACTCGGTAGAGAGCCTGAAAGAGGCGCTGAGAAGGCTGAAGGCGTTTTTGCGGGAGACGTGAGAGCCCCCTGTTCTACCACTTGTCCGTCAGCATCAGCACCGACGGTATAAACGCCGCGAACACGCCCTCCGCGATCGACAGATACGGGAAAACCTTGCCCATTTTCAGCCGCAGGCCCAGCTCCAGGAACCCTTCCAGCCACAAAACCGCCCACGCTCCCCATAAAAGCGCGAACTTTACGTTCCCGGCCGTCGCGGCGAATATGCACATAGTCACCGCGTAGACGGCCACGAACAGCGAAAACCAGCCGAACGGGCGCAGGTCGAGCCTGAACAGGTTGTTCGCGGCGATGAAAAGATACGTGAACCCGAACAGGAAGCCGGAGGCCACGTTCTGGAAGTCCGTCAGGGCGCCCGCCCTCGCCAGGGCGATCAGGTTGCCGGCGATGATCACAAAGGCGGTGATAAGGTTCATCGCGGCC
>WQUN01000121.1 GCA_009782085.1 Bacillota bacterium | reverse complement strand
TGAGAGTAAATTCTTTGTTCCCCCATCGAATTTTACCTCTTTTTCCCTTCCAAGGGGAGTTTTTTATTGCGATGATTTTTTGCTCGTCAGGGCTGGTGTCACGGCAGCGGCGAAGCGCAAAAACATTTTGAAGTTCATGCGCTTGCCGTGCGGGCGCGGCAGGGTGCGGCAAATTTTTGTGGGATACACCATAATACAGTAGGGGACGCCGCCCTCGGCGTCCCGTTGTTGCACGCCGCCCTCGGCGTCCCGCTGTCGGCGGATTCAGGGAACGGGACGCCCAGGGGGGCGTCCCCCAACGGCTGCAAGCTAAGCTGTAATAATTTACCATACGGCTAATTGTTGCAGCTTTTGTGCGGCTTAATGTCATTCTGAGCCGAAGGCTAAGAATCTTTTTGTGCGTAATTGCACTTCGGACAAGAACAAGATCCTTCGCTACGCTCAGGATGACAAGGCAAAATAACCTTTGTTTTGAATATGGTATTAATCCCCAGCTTAGCTTGCGGGCGTTGGGAGCGTCCCCTACGATTTTCCTATGATTTTACCACGAAAATTTGCACGAAAATTTGCCGCGCCCAAATGCCTCCGAAAGGTTTACACCGGGGGCAAAATAAAATATAATGACCATTATTACTTTGAGTCTGCTCGGAAAACGTTTCCGAATTATACGACGTTTCCGTATTATACGCATCCCGATTAAAATCTTCACGGTCACGCCTGTGATGTATTAATCTGAGATCCGAATTACTAACTTTACACCCGGAGGAGCCCATGAGCATCATCAGAGACGAAAGCCTCGCCCCCCAGGGCCTGGAGAAAATCGCCTGGGTCAGGGAATTCATGCCTGTCCTGGCCAGGATCAAAGCGCGTTTCGAGGCCGAAAAGCCGTTCGCGGGCATGAGGATCGCCGTTTCCGTGCACCTGGAGGCCAAGACGGCCTACCTCGGCCTCGTCTTCCGGGCGGGCGGGGCGGACGTGGCGGTGACCGGCTCGAACGTCCTTACGACCAAGGACGACGTCTGCGCTGCCCTCGCAAGCCTCGGCGCGAGCGTCTACGCCTGGCACAACGCGACGGAGGCGGAGTATTGGGGGCACCTCAAAAATACGCTGGAGTTTTGCCCTCATATCGTCATCGACGACGGCGGCGACCTGGCCGCGCTGCTGCACGGCGAGTGCGCCGCCTATGCCAAAAACCTCATTGGCGGCTGCGAAGAGACGACCACGGGCATACGCCGGCTCCGCGCCCGGGCCAAAAACGGAAGCCTGCGCTTCCCGATGATGGCCGTGAACGACGCCAACTGCAAGCACCTGTTCGACAACCGCCACGGCACCGGGCAGTCCACCTGGGACGCCATAATGTACGCCACGAACCTGATGATAACCGGAAAGGTCGTGGTCGTGGCGGGGTACGGCTTCTGCGGCTCCGGGATCGCCAACCGCGCGAAGGGCCTGGGCGCGCGGGTCGTCGTCACGGAGGTGAACCCGTACAGGGCGCTGGAGGCGGCGATGGACGGCTTCGAAGTCCTGAAAATGGACGACGCGGCGGCGCTGGGCGACATATTCGTGACCGCCACGGGCTGCAAGGACGTGATAACCGCCAGGCACTACGCCAAAATGAAGAACAACGCCCTCCTGGCGAATTCCGGCCACTTCGACGTGGAATTCAGCAAGCCGGATCTTCGGGAAATGTCCGATGAAATCACGAACCGCAAGCCGTTCATCGACGGCTATCGGCTCAAAGACGGCCGCGTCATAAACGTCCTGGCCGACGGCAGGCTCGTGAACATCGCCGCCGGGAACGGCCACCCGGCCGACATAATGGACCTGAGCTTCGCGATACAGGCTATGGGCGCGCTTTATCTGGCCAAAAACGGCAAAAGCCTCGCGCCCGGCCTGTACGACATTCCGGAGGAGGTCGACCGGGAGGTGGCCATGATGAAAATAGAGGCCATGGGGCTGGGGCTGGACGAGCTGACGGCGGAGCAGGCGGGGTATTTGGAGAGTACGGGGGAATAGGATGAAAAACGTATGGAATGTACATTGATGAATATGTGCATGGATAATGACATAATAGAAGCGTATGTTGAGCCTGGCGCGGATGGAAAAAGGGATTTTGTTTTTATCGGAGGCAAACGCAACTGATATGACCGTGCGGAAACTGTACTATGAAAACGCCTATATACGCGAGTTTGACGCCACCGTAACCTCCTGCCGGGAGATTTCAGACAGCCGTTTCGCGGTGACGCTCGACCGGACGGCGTTTTACCCGGAGGGCGGCGGCCAGCCCGCGGACACGGGCGTTATCCGGGTTTTGGACGCGTCTCCGGCTCCCGGCGGGTCCGCCGCAAATCAAGCCAGCCCCGGCGGCCACGGCGCAAATGAATCCACCCCCGCCGCTGCCGCAAATGACGGTTACGGAGCAAATCCAGCCACCCCCGCCGCTGCCGCAAATGGCGGCTACGGCGCAAATGAATCCACCCCCGGCGGCTACGGCGCAAATCAAGCCACACTCGCCGCTGACGCAAATGGCGGCTACGCAGTAAATGAAGCCGGCCCCGGCGGCCCGGCCGGCGGCATAGCCGTCCTGGACGTCCGCGAGGGCGGGGACGGCGAAGTGGTCCATTTCACGCGGGAGCCCTTGCCCGCCGGCGCGGCCGTCCGCTGCGCCCTGAACTGGGAGCGCCGGATCGAGCTGATGCGCCACCACACCGGAGAGCACATCGTGTCCGGCGTCATAAACAGGCTTTACGGCTATCACAACGCGGGCTTTCACATGAGCATGGGCGCGGGCGCGAACGCGGGCGTGAACTTCGTTTCGGTGGACGCCT
The DNA here is from genome assembly GCA_009782085.1 of Bacillota bacterium. GTDB lineage: Bacteria > Bacillota > Clostridia > Lachnospirales > WQUN01 > WQUN01. Next base: position 2,099 of record WQUN01000121.1, on the reverse strand, counting down.
CCGGCCCGCTGGACGGCGAACAAATCGCGGAAGTCGAACGGCTGGCGAACGACGCCGTCCGCGCCGGCATCCCCGTGGCCTCCGCGTGCCCGGCGCCGTCCGAACTGGCCGGCATGGCCTATCGGAGCAAGAAGGAGTTTTCCGGCGGCGTGCGCATCGTCACGATCCCCGGCGCTGACGCCTGCGCCTGCTGCGGGCTGCACGTCCGCCGGACGCTGGAGGTCGGGCTCGTCAGGATCACGGCCTGGGAGCGGTACAAAGGCGGGACGCGGCTGTACATGCTTTGCGGGCGGAGGGCGGAGGAGGACTACGGCGCGAAGAACGCCGCGCTTCGCGAAATCGCGGAGCTGCTCTCCGCCAGGCCGGAGACGGCCGCCGGCGCGGTCAGGCGTCTGCTGGACGAAAACGCGAAGGCGGCATACGCAATCGGCCGCGCCAAAACGGAGATAACGAGGCTCCGCGCCGAAAACCTGCGCGTAGAGGATACGGCGCTCGCGTGCGTTTTCGAGGAGGACGGGGACTTCGCGGACATCGCGCTTTACGCCGGGATCGCCGCTGAAAAGGCCGAAATCGCGGCTGTTTTCCTGAAAAACGGGGAGGGAAAGTACAGGTACGCCGTCGCCTCGAAAAGCAAAGACGCCTCGGCGCTGGCGAAGGAGCTGAACAGGGCTTTCAGCGGGAAGGGCGGCGGGAAAAGCGCCCTGGCGCAGGGGACGCTGACGGGGAGCGAGGAAGATATAAGGCGATTGGCATACGCCGCGGCGAACGAAATTTGCGGGGAACGGTCTTGACAGTTTTGGCGCGGTATAGGGTTGACCATTCCGCACACGGGGTTACTCGTTCATATTAAGGAGATGACGTTTATGTCAGACCAACCCAGGCAAATCACCCCCATCCTCGCGCCCTGGAAGGGCACGCTGACGCCCAGGGAGCGCTTCAGCCGGCAGATGCACTTCCGGCCGGCGGACAGGTCCTTCAACATGGAGTTCGGCTACTGGGAGGAGAACTACCATGAATGGGACATTTTCGTCGAAAACGGGATCACGAACGAGGGGGAGGCCAACCGGTTTTTCTCGTTCGACCCGATCGACGTGGTCTTCGGGAACACCTTCATGTCCCCGCGTTTCGAAAGCAAGGTCATCGGGAAATCCGGGGACAAGCTGATCATCCAGAACAGTGAGGGCCTGACCGCCGAAATCGCCCAGGACAGCCACTCCACCATCCCGCATTTCATCAAGTCGGCCGTAACGACCCCGGACGACTGGAAGCGGATCAAGGAGGAGAGGTTCCGCCGGGACGACCCGGCGCGGAAGGTCGACATAGAAAAACTTCGCGCGCGGCATCCCGACGGCAGGGACTACCCGCTGGGCGTCCACTGCGGCTCCATGATAGGCTCCGTCCGCGACATGCTGACCTTCGAGGGCGTCTGCTACGCCTGGGGGGACTATCCGGACATGCTGGAGGACATGGTGGAGACCTGCTGCGTCCTGGCGGAGGATTTTCTGGACCAGGTGCTGGGCAAAATCGAGTTCGACTACGCCACAGGCTGGGAGGACATATGCTTCAACCACGGCCCGATTCTGCCGCCGTCGTTCTTCGAGGAGGTCGTCGGCCCCCGGTATAAGAGGCTCGGCGACAGGCTGCACAGGCACGGGATCGACGTCTGGTACACCGACTGCGACGGCGACGTGCGGCCGCTGCTGCCGATCTTCCTGAAAAACGGCATAAACTGCCTGTTCCCGTTCGAGGTGAACTCCTGCACTTTCCCCGGGCGGCTGTTGGACGAATATCCGGAGCTGCGCATCATGGGCGGAATAGACAAAATGCAGCTTAAGGCCGGCCCGGACGCTATCAAAGCCTATCTGGAGCGCGTCGCGCCCTATGTGGAGCGCGGCGGGTATATCCCGTTCTGCGACCACCGCTGCCCGCCGGACGTGAGCCCCGCGAACTACCTGTACTATCTGGATCTGAAGGAGAAAATGTTCGGGATGGGGTGAGATAGACCTCCTCGGGAATTAGTTTTCGGCGGATTTGCGCGACATTTTTTTGGAGTGCAAGGAAGCGCCGACGACGCATACTCGCAGGAGGTCTGCTAGGAG
>WQUN01000120.1 GCA_009782085.1 Bacillota bacterium | reverse complement strand
GGAAAAGTCATGTACAAACCCGGCGTGTCCTGCGACCCGGACGGCGTAGCCGTCGATTGGCACGGGAAAAAGTACGTAAGCCGGGGCGGGCTGAAGCTGGAAAGGGCGCTGGATTTCTTCGGGATCGACGTTTCTGGGGCTGTCTGCGCCGATGTGGGCGCGTCCACGGGCGGGTTTACCGACTGCCTGCTGCAGCGGGGCGCTAAAAAAGTCTACGCCATCGAAAACGGCTCCGGGCAGCTTCACGAGAGCCTCCGCCGCGATCCCCGCGTGATTTCGCTCGAGAACACGGACATACGCGCGGCGGACGCGGCGGTTTTGCCGCGGTTCGACGTTGTGACGATCGATGTTTCGTTTATATCCCTTACAAAAGTCCTGCCATATGCGAAAGGCCTGCTCGCGCCCGGCGGAACCGCGCTCTGCCTGGTCAAGCCGCAGTTTGAGGCCGGCAAAGGCGCGGTCGGGAAAAACGGCGTCCTGCGCGACACGAAAGCCAGGCGGAGGGCCGTGGAAACAGTGGCCGGCTTCGCGCGGGAACAGGGGCTGGACGTTTTAGGAGAGACGGAGTCGCCGATAACCGGCGGGGACGGAAATGTGGAGTATTGGCTGAATCTGACAAATCCATCCGATATAAAGCAACCTCTATAAACTGTCATCCTGAGAGAAGCGAAGGATCATAAACAGCCAAAACATAGGATTATTCGACAAATGGGTTTATAGAGGCTACCATAGAAAGGCGCGAAGGATCTTTCCCCGCGCCTTTCCAACCGCCCGCGCATTCCCGCAAAAGTTGCATAACGGTTCTAGGCCGTGGCCCATCTTTTCAGCTTGGGGAACTCCGCCGCCATCGCGGCCCTGGCCTCGTCCGCGCTCCCGAAAGCCCCTGCCTCAAGCGTAAAGGGTATGCAGGCCTCGATCATCCCCTCCATCGTCTCGTCGCTGGTGAACGCGCCGCCGGCGTAGCAGTAACGGCAGTAGTCCCCGTTCGCGGAGCCGTCCGCGTTCGTTCCGAAGTCCTCCGGCTTTTCCAGAGGCATCGCGCAGCTCTGGCAAAATTTTTGATTTCCGCTTCCCATTTTCGTTCCTCCCCTGTATAATAATGTGGATTTCCAACGACGGAATCAGTCTACCACAATAAATATGACAACAGCGCGTCATATAATAAAAATAATTTTTCCAACTATATACCCAGGAGGAATCCCTTTGATCTCACCCAAAGACAGGGAAACAATCCGCGCTTTGGCCGGCCGGGCCGCCGAAATCGCCGCTCTGCCTGTCCAGGCCGAGAAAAAGCGCCTGTGGACGAGGCTTAACGGCCTGAAGCCGGAGCGCCCGATGGCCGCGATCGACCAGGTTTGCTGGAGCGAGATGAACACGGACGGCGAGCTCACGCTTTGCTGCGAGGACGCCGAATGCCGGGAGTACGAGTGGCGGCTGCGGACGACCTTGTACCAATGGAGGCATTTCCCGGCGGACATGGTCGTGGAGCCGTTCGTCAGGGTCCACAAAGCCATTAAAGGACTCGGCTTCGGCATGGACGTCCAAAAGGACATACTCAGGACCAGCGAGAACAGCGAGGTCGTCAGCCAGCGCTACATCAACCAGTTTGAGACCGTTGAGGACGTCGGGAAAGTGAAATTCCCGGAAGTGACCCACGACGCCGCCGAGACGGCCAGGCGCATGGAGGTCGCCGATCACCTATTCCGCGGCACGCTGGAGCCCCGCGAGGAGGGCCTGGACCCGTACCTTTCCCTGTGGGACCCGATTTCCCAGTGGATGGGCGTGGAGAACGCGCTCTACGCGCTGATGGACAAGCCGGAGATGATGCGCGCGCTGGTAAAGCGCCTGGCGGACTGCTACATGAGCCTGCTCGACCAGGCGGAGGAGCAGGGCCTGCTCTGCGGGACGCAGTCGACGATCCACTGCACCGGCGCGTACACGGACGAGCTCCCGGCCCCCGGCTACGACCCGGCGAAGCCGCGCACCAAGGACTTGTGGATGTTCGGCCTGGCGCAGATGTTCTCCACGGTGTCGCCCGCGATGTTCGACGAATATGAGATCGCCCCGAACATGCCGATTTTCGGGCGGTTCGGCCTGGTCTACTACGGCTGCTGCGACCCGCTGGACGGCAAGATGGACGAGGTCAAAAAGATACCGCATGTCCGCAAAATCTCGATGAGCCCCTGGGCGAACCAGCGGCGCGGCGCGGAACGGATCGGCAAAAACTACGTGTTCTCGCGCAAGCCGAACCCGGCGCTCGTGGCCGGGCACGGCTTCGACGCGGAGCAAATCCGCGCGGACCTGCTGGAGACGGTCAACATCTGCCGCGAATACGGCTGCCCGCTGGAACTGATTCTGAAGGACATAAGCACCGTGAACAACCGCCCCGAGAGGCTCGAGATATGGAATAAAACAGCGATGGAGGTTATCCGGTGAACGATTTGCGAACCGAACGCGGCGCCGTCCTCTCCCCCTCCGGCGTCCCCCGCGCCCCGCGCGTCCTGGCGGACGGCCGCCTGTGCTTCTCCTATGACGAATACGGCGTCGGCTTCGTGCAGTATTTTCCTCCCCGGACCCACGACGGGAACTACGTCGTCTTCCGGAAGGGAGTGTTCGACTGTTTCCGGACTTTTTTGCTCCGCGGCGGGCTGACCTATCAGCCGGAATACAAAAATACGTCGGTTTTGCCCTATTCGGTCACGTGCGACTGGGAGCTCGGCGGCGCGGTCTTCGGGTTCGGCGTTTACGCGCTCGATGAATCCATGGTTTTTTGCCTGCGCGCGCCCGAGAATCTGACGGACGGCTTCCAATGGAAGCTGCATTTTTACGAAAGCACTCAGCTGATCCCGGCGGAAACGGGCGATCTGCTCACGGGCTCGCGCGGGATGTCGAGGGAATGGCGAACCTGGAAAAAAGAGGGGAACGCACTCCTGGGAGGCTTTCACGAGGAAGGCGTAAGCGAACAGACCCTGGGCCTTTCCACGGACGTGAGCTGGCGCCTCGGCTGCAGCGCCGCATTTGACTGGAATCTCAGCCCGCGCAATTCCAGGCACGCCCTTACGGTAAGCCTGGAACCGGGGCGGACATATCTGTTCGCCCTGACCCCCGACGCCGGCGAGGCGCGCTGCGCCGCCAGAAACGCCGCTTTGCTGGAAAATTTCGGAGAGCTGCTGGAAAAACAGAAGGCGCGCTACGGCCGCGTCGCGGACGAAAGTCCGAGGCTCCGCTGCGCAAACCCCGGCCTGGAACGCTTCGCCGAGCTCGCGCCGCTCTATCATGAATCGCTTAAGGCCGCCGGGGGCGTCCGCGCCAAGACGACGCATTACTGGCTGTGGGGCTGGGACATGATGGTGTCGAACCCGTCGCTGCTCTACTGGGGCGACGCGGAGTTCATCCGCGAAATGCTCGCCTTCGTGGAGGCCACCGCGCCGGAGGACGGAAGGCTCGCCCACGCCTACACCACCGCGAACACCGTCGCCGCGCCCATGGCGGACGCCGCTTTGGGCATGTACGTCTGCCTGCTCCACCACTATTATTCGCTGACCGGCGACCGCGAGACATTGCTGCTCCGCTACCCGTTCGCCAAAAAGCTCGCGGAGCGGATGCTGAAAGCCAAATCGAAGGTCGGAGGGCTTCTGACCGGGACGTCTCTTTTCCCGGATTTCTGGGAGCTGCTCGGCGAAACCGGAAACGACCTCAGCCTTTTCAATAATTCCCTGGCCTACTGCTCGCTCCGCGCGGCGGAATGCGCCGCCGAGATCGCGGGGGACGCGGAGTTCGCCGCGGAGCTGCGGGATTTTTTGAGCGACATGCGGGACAATTTCGTTAAGACGTTCTACAGCCCAAAACTCGGCGCGTTCATTAACTCGGCGGACGCGGACAGCCTGGAACATCGCGGTTGCGTCAACGTCACCTCTTTGATGTGGGAAAACGATTTCCTGGAGGAGCTGGTCCGCGCCAAAGACGCCGAGTGCATCGGCTTCATCCGGGAAAACTGCCTAGGAGAGGCGTATTTCAGGGCTATCCCGTTCCGGGACGCGAGCTATGACCTGGACGCGAACCAGCTCCACTGCACCTGGCCGGTCGTGGAGGAGAGCGTCGTCCGGCTGGCGAACAGGACAGGCGGCGCGGACATACTCAACAAATGGGCCGGATGGGTGGAATACTGGACGGATCAGCTTCTCTGCCCTGAGGGCGTGCCCTACCTGATCGAGACGGACAGGCCGGAGCCGGACCGCTGGAACTGCGAGCCGGGCACGTGGCAGGCCTACTCGGTCCGCAAGTGGTACCAGGACATTTTCCACGGCTATCTGGGCATCGTTCCGGACGCCGGCGGCGTGACGTTCTCGCCGCCCGGGACCGGCGGCTATTTGGTCGAAAACCTGCACTACCGCGGGAAAAGGCTTAACATCGAGGGCCGCGGGGACGGACGGTATATAGAGGAGATACGCATAGACGGGAAGCCCGTCGCCGGGACATACAAAACCCCGGCGGATTGCCCGGGCGAGAACATCGTCGTCATAACCCGCGAGAAGCCCCGGCCGCTCGAGCTGCGCTCATGCTTCGGCGCGGAGATCTTGGGGTGGTCGTATAACGGCGCAAACGCGGCCTTCAGCCTTTCCGGCGCGGGCACGTGCTTCGTCGGATTTTACAGCGAAAAGCCCTGCGAGGTCAGGCTGGACGGCGCGGAGACGGCCTGCGGATACGACGCGGAAAGCGGAACGCTGCGGTTTGCCGTCGTGCTGCGTCCGGGACGGGGCGTAAAATGTGAAATAGCGCAGAAAGATTAAATGAGGTGGCGCGGTAAAATGACAAGCCGAGTATCCTTCACTGACGATTCGATAATAATCGAAAAACCCGCCGGGAACCTGGTCTGGAAACTCCCGGAGTTTCCGCTGTCCGGCGGGCGGGCCCAGGCGCGCGGCCCAAAACTGATAAAAACCGCGCCCTGGGACAAACACCCCGGGGACGGGGAGGACATGCTGATCGAATGCGGCCTGGACGGCGAGGCCAAATTGCTGATACGCCTGCAGACGGCCGATTCCACGCCTTTCGCGCGCATACGGTATTCGCTCTCCGGAACCGGCGTGTTCGCCGGGACCGACGGAAGCGAGCGCATCCGTTACGGCGCGCTGGAGACGGATTTTGACGCGCTGACGGAGATAACCCTGTCCGAATTCGACCGTATCGAACACAGCTTTTTCCCGTGCGAGCGGCGTTTCGCGCGGGACGAGGCCGCCGGCCGCATCTTTATCGGACCGGTTCTTCTGGCCGAAAAAGCCGGCGCGTCGTCCGTGCTGGCCTACGAGCACGGCGCTCAGGCCCCTGAGAGCTTCCTGCACGCCGTCGCGGAGGACAGTGGCCTCGCGCTGTACTCCTCCTCCGGCAATTTCTACGGCGGCCAGCCCGTCGGGGAGTATATGGCCCCGTGGATCGACATAGGGCTTTGCGCCGGGGACCCGCTGCCAGCGTTCCGCCGCCACATAGGCAAAGACATACTGGCCGGCGGCCGCTCGCGCGAGCCCTACGTCTTCTATAACACCTGGAATTATCAGGAGCGGCTCAAATACTGGGAAAACCGCCCGTACCTGTCTGAAATGAACGAGGCGCGGATGACGGCGGAAATCGAAGCCGCCCACGGCATGGGGATCGAAGTGTTTGTCATTGACACCGGCTGGTTCGTAAACGCCGGCGACTGGCGCGCGGACACGGCGCGCTTCCCCTCCGGCCTGGGCCCGATAAAGGAGCGGCTGGACGCTTACAACATGAAACTGGGGCTTTGGTTCAACCCGACCCTTGGGACCAAGTCCTCCGCTTTCGCCGTAAAAAACCCCGAATACATCATGAAAACCCAGGGGAAGGACTGGTATCTGGACGAAGTCTGGGAGAAGGAGGGCTGCTACTGCTTCTGCCTCGCCTCCGGGTTCGCCGATCTGCTCATTAAAAAATTCATTCAGCTATACAACGAGCTCGGCGTGACCTATTTCAAGCTGGACGGCCTCGGCCAGCACGGCTGCGACGGCGCGGGGCACTTGCACGGGGGCGCGGCGAACGGGACGGACGAGCGGCTCCGCTGCTACGCCTACCGCATGGGGCTGGAACTGACCCGCGTCGCGGAGGAAGTTTCCTCGGCCTGCCCGGAGGCGATCTTCGACTTCGACGTCACGGAGGGCGGGCGTTTCGTCGGCCTCGGATTCCTCGGCGGCGGCAAATTCTTTTCGATCAACAACGGGCCGTATTTCGGCTGCTTCGACATCCCGCGGAAGGACGTGCGCACGCCCGACACCATCAACGTCTTTTTCTACCCCGGCGCCGCGCGGCCTCAGATCTGCCGCGCGTCGAGCCGCTTTGACAGATATGTGCCGGCCGTCTGCTATCTGACGCACCAGCTGCCCGACGGGGACCTCCCGGCGCGGGAAAACGCCGCCGCCGCGCTCGCGCTGGGCGGAAACGGCATATGGGGCGACCTCTGCGCCCTGACGGACGAGCAGATCGGCTTCTGGCGCGATTTCCTGACGGACTACAAGCGGGTCCGCGGCGCGGCGGCCGAGGCCTATCCGGCCGTAACCGGGAAGATCGGCGGAAGCCCGGAGATACACGAGAAGATCGACCCAAAATCCGGCGCGGGGCTGGTCGCGGTGTTCACGTCCGGCGCGGGGGAATTCACGCATGTGACGCGGAAGCTGGAGAAAATGCCGGCGAAGGTGATCGGGGCGGACGAGGCGGAGTTTCTGGGGAACGGCAGGGTGAGGATAACCGTGAGGCTGGCCGCGGACGGCGCGAGAACGGTGTTTTTTATGAGTGATTCAGGAAACCGATGAGTTGTACCGGAAGCAGAAAACATTTGCCGGCGACATATGGGCTAATGTTTTCGCACTCCGGTATAATCATCGTTTTCTTAGGGTTCATTGGTCGCGTCTGCGTTTATATGGCTTTGGATTGTCTGTCAACCCCAAAAGATAATCTATGCTGGTGCAGTAAATCCTTGAAAGTTTTACCAGTATTTCAGGCGACAAGGCGTTTACTCCGTTTTCGTATGCTCCGTATGTTCGCCGATTGACATACAGTAAATCCGCGACATATTGTTGTGTCCAATCCCTGTCTTCTCTGAGATTGCGTATTCTCTCATAAGTCAACATTTTGTTTCACCCGGGCAAGTATATAATGCCATAAATCCCACCATTGACTTTTGGCAGAATTTATGGCATTATATATTTGAGGCGAACAAAATGAGTTTATATGAAGAAATAGGAAAATGCTTCTCTTGTATCGAAAAACATTTATCGGCAAACGATTTGTTGATATTCAAGAACACATGTATGTCCAAACTTTGCATGTATCATTTCAGCCTTGGGTTATGGATAAGAAATAATTTTCTGCACCCTGAACAAAACCCTTTAAGGCTTCTCTTTATCGAAAACGGGATTGATAACCCGGATGAGATGTCATCTATAATAATAGCGCTATTTCACTATTATATTTCCCTATCATGATAACTTTTCATCCCCGCCGCATCAGTCTCACAGTGCCTTCTTCAGCGCCAGCCCCGCCCCAAACATCGCCGCCCCGGCCCCCGCCAGAACCGGCGCGGCCAGCTTGTCGCCGGCGTGGACGAACCAGTACGTCAGCGTCGCGTATTGCAGCTTCGAGTATATCTCCGGCAAAAACGCCGGCGGGACGACGCCTCCGGACAGATACAGCATGACCGCGGCCAGCGCGAACATCGTGAACGCGCACGCGCCGCGGTTTTTTATCGCCGTCGCCATAAAATCCGCGTAGGCGGCCAGGCAAAACGCCATGAGCGCGGTTTTCCAGCCGGTGATAAAGAACAGCGGCAGCAGAGCCGCGCAAAGGCCCAGCCACATCGCCGCCACGCCCAGGCCGCGCGCCGCGGCGGGCGGGATGCCGGCGGCCGCGTACCGCGCCCGCGCCTCGTCCCGTTCCCTGACCGGTTTAATAAAGACCTGGAGCGACAACAGCGCGAAAAACGCGGCGAAATTCATGCCGTAGAAAACCGCAACGGGGAAGCCGTCCGTGGTCGTAAGCGCCGCGAACCGGTAGAGCCGGCTGTCGTCCAGCATGTATTTTATGAAGGCCGCGTTCACGGGATAGAGCAGATTGGCGACGACGTCCTCCCACGCCATGCCACGGGCGGAGGCGCAGTCCATGGTGGCGTAAATGCCGGCCTGGGACGCGGACAGGTACGCCACCCCGCCCTGGGCCAGGATCTGCGTGAGCTTCCACTGGATCGGCAAAGAAGGGTTCCCGTAGAGCAAAAACGGCGTGTTCACCCCGGATTTGACGTCGTCGGCGAAGCCCGTCGGTATCACGATGTACGCCGGGATAGCGCCGTTTTTAAGCGCGGCCAGCGCGTCGGCCTCGGGTATTTCCCGAAGGTTTGCCGCCTTCTTTCTCAGCGAGTCCAGCAGCATCTTTGTCTCGAGCGCACCGTCGTTATTGACCACGCCGACCGTAAAATCCGCGAACGGGCTCTTGCGGTCGAGTATGCTCATCGCCGCGGCGAGGACGAACACGCCGGCCAGAAGCGCGGCCAGCAGGCAGATCAGGAGCTGGAGGTAGGCGGCGGCGTGTTTCTTGATTTCCAGCTTTAGCCCCAAAAGGATGAACATCGTATTATACCTTCCCGAACAGCTCCGCCGCTTTGGCCGCAATGCCGAGTATTTTATTCCGCTGCTCTTTTGACAGGTACATTTTTTTCGCCGCGAGCATTATCTTCCTTATCGACGTCAGGGAATCCTCATACCCGTCCATCCACGGGAGCCTCGGAAACAGCCATACATGCAGATGCCGCGACCTTTCCTCCGCGATCACGGTGAACTCGACGGAACTGTTGAGTTCCAGCAGGACGAGCCGCGCCTTTCGCAGGACGGCCGCCAGCTCCGCGGCCTCGTTTTCCGTCAGCTCGTGTATATATCGGACATGCCGCTTCGCCCCGATTATGAAAAAGTATTCGATCGGGACCTCCGGATCCAGATGCAGAGCGAAGTTCTCAGTCTCGCAGATAAGCCCGCCGGGGACGGAGAATTCTCCCTTGACTATGCCGCAGCCTACGCACTCCGAATATATCGGCTCGCCTAAAAAAGTTTTCCGCACGTCATATGCTCCCTTCCGAAATCACATCCAGCAGCGCTTTGCCGAACTCTTTCTTTTCCCGCTCCGCCAGCGCCTCCGGCGGGCCCTCGAACGCGAAGCGCCCCCCGCTCATGATGAACAGCCTGTCGCACGCCGCGAGCTCGTCCGGTTGGTGGGAGGAAAAGAGAGCCGTCCTCCCATCCCCTTTCACTCGCTTCATATCCTCCAGGAATTCCCGCTTAAAGCCGATATCCAGCGCGGCGGTCGGCTCGTCCATGATGAGGAAAAGCGGGTCGTTTTGCATGGCGATGGCGATGGAGAGCCTTTTTTTCATGCCCTCGGACAGACGCCCGGTTTTTTTGGACAGGAATTGCTTATCAAAAAGATTCAGGCGCGGCTTCACTTTATACGCCGCCGCCCAAAAAAGCAGGTTGTCTTTGGCCGAAAGATTCTCGAACAGGCCGTTTTTCTGCGGCGCATACCCGACGTATTTGCGCAGGACTTCCGGCTCCCTGAATATGTCCTTGCCCATCAAAGTCACGGCGCCCCGGTCTGGCCTGACCACGGATGTCAGTATCGACAGCAAAGTGGATTTCCCGCAGCCGTTGACGCCGGCGACGCCGACGATCTCCCCGGCGCGGAGGGATATGCTGACGCCGTCCAGTACCGGCTTTTTATAGGATTTATAGATGTTTTCAGCAATTAACACCCGCTGCCTCCCGTCGCCCGGCATTTTGTCGTCGGTTCTCCGGGATGATTATATCTCAAAACGCCCGCATGGACAATAACCAATAAAAAGAGAGACTTGAATTCCCAAAGCGCTTCTGGTATAATATTCTCAATCAGGGAAGAAGTCTGATGATGCACAAATATTGCGCGGGTGTAGTTCAATGGCAGAACACCAGCTTCCCAAGCTGGATACGGGGGTTCGATTCCCCTCACCCGCTTAGAGGACACACCGCTTAAAACCAAGGTTTTAAGCGGCTTTTTTTAGTATCTGTCATGACGATGAACGTCTTGGAGAACAAACGGACTGCTTGCATTGGAGCTGATTAACGCTATGAAAACTTTAGACGATTTCGGTAAGCTCAGTGCGAAAATCGCGCAAACCGACCTAAGCGCGGTTTTGTTCCCAGATGAACTCAGGGAGTGGAACGCGACGCCGCCGGAGACGAAAGAACGGTGGCTGGCCGCGCTTTGCGCCGCCCCGATAACACACGGACTGGGCCTTGCGCCTCTTTTGTATTCGCGCATGAAGTGGCTGGACGTGTTCAAGACCTTCGGCGCGAACGGGGACTTCTCGCTGATGGAGGTCGGCGCAGGAAGCGGAACAACTCTGCCGGAAGCAATGGCCTTATACGCGGGAAATTTCGCAAATGGCTCGCCCCGCTACGTCACTTTGAACATGAACAAAGACCTGTCGCGGGAGTTCCGAAAGAACGCCGCGAAACTGCCGATAACGGTAACAGTCATTGAGGACGACGCGATCAACGTCAAGAATCACATCCCGCCCGGAAGCGTGGACATAGTCGCCTTCGAGCACAGCGTCAACGATATATTGCAGGCGATTCTGGCGGAGAAGAACGGCATCGACACCTCGGCGCGCGACTGGTGGGAGATTTTGCCGGAGATGATACGCATGATAAGCCTTGCGTACAAAAACCGGACCCTGGAATATGAGACGAAAACGCCTTTTCTGCGGCTCGTACAAAATTGCGCCGACATCCTCCGGCCGGGCGGTATTTTGGCCATGACGCACTATGTGCTCCGATACGATATGGACTTGGGCCATGACACGGAGCTTTGGGAAAACATGATCCCCGTAGTCAGGCCGTGGCTCGGCGGATTGACGGGCGGAAAGGAAATTCTCTATGACGGGTTCGACCCGCAGTGGCGGTTCTTCTGGGAAAAACGCTGAATCGGTCACGGTCAAAGCCCGCGCGAAGATAAACCTGGCGCTGGACGTCCTGGGCGGGCGGCCCGACGGGTATCACGAGATCCGGACGGTCATGCAGTCCGTGGGGCTCTGCGATACGCTGACGATCCGAAAAACCGGCGGCGATCCGCTAAAACGCCCCGTGGAGCTTATCTGCAAGCCGCCCGCGCTGCCGGCGGACGGCGGGAACATCGTCTATCGCACGGCGGCGTACATGCGCGGGGAATTTGGTTTGAAAAGCGGGGTCGGCATCCGCCTTGAAAAGGCGATACCCCTGGCCGCGGGGCTGGCCGGAGGCAGCGCCGACTGCGCGGCGGCGATACGGGGGATAAACGCGCTGTTCGGGCTCGGGCTTAGCGAGACGGAGATGACGGTGATCGCGGCGCTGTTCGGCATGGACGTTCCGTTTTGCGTGACCGGAGGGACCGCGCTGGCGGAGGGCAGAGGGGAGAGGCTGACGGCGCTCCCGGCGCTGGCGGGGGTTCCGGTCGTTATCGCGAAGCCCCGCGGTGGCGTGTCCACGGCGGAGGTTTACGCGGCGTTAGACGCCGCGGCTTTGGGCGGAAACGCGCCGACTGGCGGAGGAAAATTCTCAGACAGCGGAAAATCCTCAGACGGAGGGAAGTCCTCAGACGGAGTAACATCCTCAGACGGAGGGAAGTCCTCAAATGGAGGGAAGTCCTCAGATGGAGGAAAGTCCTCAGACGGAGTAAAATCCTCAGACGGAGGGAAGTCCTCGGCCGGCGGAAAATCCCCGGCCGGCTGGCTGAGGCTTAAGCCGGACATCGACGCCATGATCGCGCATATCCGGTACGGAAATATAAAAGCCGTGGCCGCGGGCCTGGAAAACGCCCTGGAAGCGGTATCGTCCGCGATGTGCCCGGAAATCCCCGCGATTAAGAGCTTATTGCTGGCAAACGGCGCGCTCGGCGCGTCGATGAGCGGGAGCGGCTCCGCTGTGTTCGGGCTGTTCGCGGATCAGGCGAAAGCCATGGCCTCGGCAAAGGCGCTAAAGGCGAAGAAGCCGGGGGTGGAGGTGTTCGTGACGGAGACCTGCGGGAAAGAGCCGTAAAACTTCGGATTCATTACCCTTCCGGTATACTTGGCGAGCGATAAGGAGTTGTGTATTATGAAAGCGGACGTTCCCGAACTTCTGTTTCCCACCCGCGCCGATTTCCGCGCGTGGCTGTATGACAACGCGGAAAC
>WQUN01000119.1 GCA_009782085.1 Bacillota bacterium | reverse complement strand
ACCGGATCTCTGTCGGCCCGGATCAAAAAATACTGCCGATGCTGCTTGCCATAGACTATCTGAAGGAGGAGACAAACGACGGCAGGGACGAGGTCATGCTGTTCGCCGTGAGGAACATCGCGGCGGAGATTTTTCTGGAAGGTTTCGAGGGCTGCGTTTTCCAGAACCATGACGGCAACAACATGGCGCTTGTCTACCCAGCGAAGGATTTCGAGGGGATCGCCGCCGAGAGGTGCGCGAGGCTCATCAATTCATGCGGGGAATATCTCGGTTTCGGCCTGTCATGCTTTATCGGCGAACCCGCCGTTCCGGCCGGGCTGCGAAAAGAATACCTCGCTCTTCTGGATATGAGGGAGAACAATCTGACCGACTACAACGCCGTGTTGTTCAGAAAAAATGCCAGGCCCCGTTCCGCCGACGAAACGCCTGCCTGCTTGCCCGATATATCCGAATGGCTCGCCCTGTTCGAAACCGGAAACAAAGAAGCGCTTATCGGCAAAGCGCTTGAGTTTATACACAGGATCGAATCGGGAAAGGCCGCCTCCGACGCGGGTGATATGGTAAGGTCGGGCATAATGTACATGCTGCATTACGGCATGATGCAAAACGGGCTCCGGCTCTCGGATGTCCCCGGGTTTAAGAACCTTAGCCTCGAGAGGTTCGGAGGGCGGCTCGGCAGATGGGCAAAGAGCTCCATCGATTCCTGCATGGATTATATCGCAAAAAACGGCGGCAATCTATCACAAAACATAAAGAAAGCCAAAGACTTCATAGAGGCGCACTACAGGGAGGACATAACCCGCGACGACATAGCGCGCCACGTTTACCTGAATCCAATGTACCTTTCGAGGCTGTTCAAGAAAGAAACCGGCACGCTTCTTTCGGACTATATCCTTAACCGAAGGATCGAGGCGGCAAGGAGACTGCTGACCGAGACAAACAAAAACATCAGCACCATAGCCGAAAGCGTCGGCTACGCCAATCTGTCGTACTTCGCAAAGGCATTCAGGAATGTCCTCGGCGTTACGCCGCAGGAGTACAGGAAAAACATGAAACAGTAATCATTATTGATCAGAACAAGGAAGATAAGAGCTGTCATTCTGAGCGTTAGCGAAGAATCTTCCACCCATTGTTACGGCGCAATTTTGGGATAAAGACCCTTCGCTCCGCTTAGCTGACAACCGGGATTAATTGGTTTCCGAGGGTACTCATATTCCGGATCAGACCGTCGTTTGCCGAATTTTCGACGCGGCCGCTCCGAGGCCATGTTCGCCGTTGGTGTTAATCGGAAATAAGGTTGATAATACTAAATGTATAAGAAACGTACCTTTTTATATTGAATGATGCGCCGCATATGTAGGGCGGGGGCTTGCCCCCGCCGCGCCATGCGGTCATACGGGAGTTCCCGGCGGGGGTAAGCCCCCGCCCTACTGTATGTTTTGACTATTTGGCAATTCAACTTTATTTCCGACTAACACCTCGCCGTTCGCGAGGCAGCCTTCTTTCACCGATGCAAAGGCTCTCTGCGTGTCCGCTGACGGCTGTTCTTCTCTTCACAGCGGTATGATATTCAGTTCAAGTGTTTCGCCAGTCTCTAGTTTCCAGTTCACCCGTTCTTCGCCAAATCCACCAGCTGCGCGAAGGCGCCGCTGTCGTTCACGGCCATTTCGGCCAGCATCTTCCTGTTCAAATCGATCCCGGCGGTTTTAAGCCCGTTCATGAACCGGCTGTAAGACATGCCGTTTATGCGGGCGGCGGCGTTTATCCGGGCGATCCAAAGCCGGCGGTACTCGCGCTTGGTCTGCTTGCGGCCGGCAAACGAGGCCGCCATCGCCCGCATGACCGACTGTTTCGCGACCCTGTACTGCTTGCTCCTCGCCCCGAAAAAGCCCTTCGCCATCTTCAGCACTTTTTTATGCTTTTTACGCGCGTTGATCGCGCCTTTTATCCTGGCCATAACAATACCTCCGATTTGTATTACGCGTAGGGCATCATTTGCCTGACCGCGGCTTCGTTCGTGGCGTCGGCAATGCCCGCCTTGCGCAGCTTCATCTTGCGCTTGGGGGACTTTTTGCCGAGTATGTGCTGCCTGTTGGCGCGCGGGTATTTTATCTTGCCGGTTCCGGTCATCTTGAACCTCTTGGCCGCGGCTTTCTTGGTTTTCAGCTTGGGCATCCATTTACCTCCTTATTTCTATTGTCTTCCCGTGAAAATCACGGCATTTTACGCTTTCGGCGTCAGGAACATGGCCATGGACTTCATCTCCATCTTGGGCGGCTTCTCGACGACGCCGACCTCGGCCACCTGCTGCGCGAAATCGCGCAAAATACCGTAGGCGATTTCGGTGTGCCCGATTTCCCTGCCGCGGAACCGGATGGTTATCTTCACCTTGTCGCCCGTGGATAAAAACTCGATCGCCTTTTTTACCTTAACATTAATGTCATGTGTGTCGATATTCGGAGACAGGCGAAGTTCCTTGATCCCGACGGTCTTCTGCTTCTTGCGGGCTTCCTTCTCCCTCTTGGCCTGGTCGAATTTGAACTTGGAATAGTCCATAATCTTGCACACGGGCGGCTTCGCCGTGGGCGAGATCTTGACCAGGTCGAGCTTTTTGTCATCCGCAATCTTCTGGGCGTCCCTGGCGGTGACGATCCCAAGCTGAGCTCCGTCCGAGTCGATCAGTCTGACCTCTTTGTCCCGGATTTCCTCGTTGATCATTAATTCGGTAATGTCTGCACACCTCCGTAATAAAATAAAGCGAGCGCCGCGCTCGCTTCAATGTCCGAGGTACGGATTCCGATACGGAACCGGTACGTAAAGGCAATCGACAGTACAGAGACCTTTCGCCGGAGGCTAAGGTGAGAAGTGGCGCTTCTGCTTGACGCGGATACTATAACACGGATTCCGGCCGCTGTCAAATATTTTTCAAAAAATCGGGGCGCGGCCAATTTACGCGCAAATTTGCCGCGCCCCTTCCCCTAAAAACAACTTCGCCCCAGGACCGCGGCGGCCTTGGGGCGAAGTTGCGTATAATATGAAGGGGGGATGAAAGCGAAAATAAAATTGCCGAATCAGAAGTTCCCGTCGCTCTGATACGCCTTGAGCGTCGTTTTGAGCGTCAGGTGGGTCTTCCCGTTCCGGAGCGCCTTGATCTCCACCGTATCGCCGACCTGGCAGGCCTTTATCGCGTTCTGGAGATCGGTCATGGTGAAAACGGTCGCCCCGTTGAAGCTCGTGATTATGTCGCCGGCCTGGATGCCGGCCGCTTCCGCGCTGGTTCCCTGGAGGACCGAGTCGACCAGCACCCCGACCACCGGGATCCCGTACCGGTCGGCGTCATTCTGCGTCAGGTCCGCGCCCTGTATGCCCAGAAACGGGCGCTGCTTCTGCTTCATTATGTCCTCCACGATCGGCTTGACGACGTTGGAGGTCATGCTGTAGCCCATCCCCTCGACCGTCGTCTGGCCAAAGGCGGAGTCGCCGGAGAGTTTGGCGGTGTTCATTCCTATGACCTCGCCGCGCATGTTGACCAGGGGGCCGCCGCTGTTTCCGGGATTGATGGCCGCGTTGGTCTGGATAGCGTAGAGGGTGCGGTTCTGGACGGGTATTTGCTTGTTCACGCCGCTGACTATGCCGGTCGTGGCGGAAGTCCCCTCGTTCATCGCGTTGCCTATGGCCATGACGGGGTCGCCGATGCTCATCCGGTCGGAGTCCCCGAAGGAGGCGACCGCGTAGACGGTGATCCCGGCCTTTGCCATGTCCGCCTTGGAGACGGAGATGACCGCGACGTCGGAGAGCGAGTCGCTGCCGACGGAGGCCGCGTCCACCGGGTCGGATTCCCCGAAGGCGACGGTAACGCTTGTCGCGCCGCCGACGACGTGGTAGTTGGTGACGATATATACGTTCAGGTCGGTCTCGTAGAATACAATGCCCGAGCCCGCGCCGGTCTGCGCGTTCGCCGTGTTGAAGTAGTTCGAAACCTGGGAATATGTGGCGATGCTGACCACGGAGGGCGACACGCGGGCGAACAGGTCCGCGTAAGTCAGCCCGGCGGAAGCCGACGCGCCTGTCGGCGCGTAGTCCGTGTTGCTGGCCGAGGCGGGGACGCTCTCGGCGGCCGCTCCGACGTCCTTCGGGGCGAAGAACCGGTGCCTGGCGTAGCCAGCTCCGATGCCCGCGCCCACGCCGACAGAGCCCGCGCCCAGCGTACAGACGACCGCGAGCACTGCGGCGCGCGTTCCCCATCTGACTTTCTTCGGCTTCGGGGTTTTCACGATGGTTTCGCTGTAATACGGCGCGGGAGCCGGGGCCGCCGGTTCCGGGGCCGTCCCGCCGTCCGGCCTGATCACGATCAGGCCCGGGTCGGCCGAAAAGCGGGCCGCCGGATGAGGCGCTTCCGCCCGGCCTTCCAGGGCGGACTCGATATCCTTCTGTATGTTCGCGATCTCCGCCGCGTCCGTCGGGACGGAGTTCGCGCCGCCTTCCCGCCTGTAGTCCTGATTATCCATCCGTATCCACCCCTTTGCGGTTGTCGCTTTGCCTTTACAATCCGATTCTAAACCGCAGGTTTGAATAAAGTATGAATAAATTGTAAAAGTGTATTAAATTATCATATGGTCCTTATGGCTTCCGGTCAGCGAAAACTCCACCCATTCCGCGACGTTTTTGGCGTGGTCACCGATCCTCTCGAAATATTTGGCGATCATTATCAGGTCGACGGCCTGGTCGCTGCGCTCGCTGTTCGTCTTGATGTACTCGACCAGCTCGTTTCTCACGCTGTCGAACAGATCGTCCACTTTGTCGTCGTATTTCATCACGGCGCGGGCCAGCTCCAGATCCATTTTGACAAAGGCCTCGACGCTCTGGTTGACCATTTTGCAGGCTTCCTCCGCCATTTGGGGTATGTGCTCCAGCTCTTTGACATAGGCCTCGCCCGCCAAAAGTATCGTCAGCTCGGATATGTCCTCGGCGTGGTCGCCGATGCGCTCCAGGTCCGTTATCATCTTCAGCGCGCAGGAGATCAGCCGCAGATCCCTGGCCACGGGCTGCTGCTGGAGGATGAGCTTCAGGCACAGGCTCTCGATCTCCTTTTCCATGTTGTCGACTTCCTCGTCGTACTCGATCGTGCTTTTCGCGAGCTCCACGTCCTGGTCCACCATCGCCTTGATGGCGTCCTCGATGGCCTTCTCGACCATCTTGCCCATTTCGATCAGCGCCTCGTTGAGCTGCGCGAGCTGGTTTTCGTACCTTGTCCTCATGCCGCCGCCCCTTTCCCGTTCACGTCATATACTACATGATATGTGACCGGATGTAAATAGGGAGAACGTTGCGAGACACGATAACGCATGAAAGTATTTCCGCATAAAATAAGAGTTCCTTTTGTTGTGCAATTTGTATGTTCATGCGTTTGTCGTGCGTTGCGAGGGCGCGGCAAATTTTCATGGTATATCATAGGAAAATCGTAGGGGACGCCCCCCGGGGCGTCCCGTTGCCTGAATCCGCCGACAACTGCGGGACGCCGAGGGCGGCGTCCCCTACAGTATTATACCGCTTAACCACATAAATCTACAACGGAAATGTCGAAACAACCCAGCGTCTGCAAGGTTTTTTCTAGGCTCCAGGCTCTAGTTTCTGCAGTTATCCAGTATATGGCGTATCCCACGAAAATTTGCCGTAAATTTGCCGCACCCCTTGCTTTTAAGCCCGCGCAATAATAAAATATCCCCGAAGGCAGGAGCATACATTGGAGGAATGTGAAATGTACGATTTCGGTTTCGTCAGGAACACTGACCCGGAGCTGGCGGAGGCCATTTCCGAGGAAATAGGGCGGCTGGAGGATCATATCGAGCTTATCGCGTCGGAGAACGTTGTTTCGAAGGCGGTCATGGCGGCAATGGGCTCCCCGCTTACGAACAAATACGCGGAGGGCTACCCCGGGAAGCGGTATTACGGCGGCTGCGAGAAGGTGGACATCGCGGAGCGCCTGGCTATCGCCCGCGCGAAGGAGCTGTTCGGCGCGGAGCACGCGAACGTCCAGCCGCATTCCGGCGCTCAGGCGAACACCGCGGTCTATTTCGCGGTTTTGGAGCCGGGCGACACGATCATGGGCATGAACCTGGCCCACGGCGGGCATCTGACCCACGGCAGCCCCGTGAACATCTCCGGAAAATATTTTAAAATAGTGCCGTACGGCGTCGAAAAGGACACCGGGCGGATCGACTACGACGAGGTGCGGAAGATCGCCCTCGAGGCCCGGCCGAAGATGATCGTGGCCGGGGCAAGCGCGTACCCGCGGACTCTGGATTTCGAAAAATTCGCGGATATCGCCCGCGAATGCGGCGCGTATCTGACGGTGGACATGGCGCACATCGCCGGGATCGTGGCGGTGGGCCGCCACCCGAGCCCCGTGCCCTACGCCGACTTCGTGACCTCCACGACACACAAGACACTCAGGGGCCCGAGGGGCGGCCTGATCCTCTGCAAAGAGGAATACGCCAAGATAATCGACAAGGCGGTTTTCCCCGGAATCCAGGGCGGGCCGCTTATGCACGTGATCGCGGCAAAGGCGGTGTCCTTCAAGGAGGCGCTGGAACCGTCGTTCGCAGGCTATATCGGCCAGGTTTTGAAAAACGCCGACGCCCTGGCCAAATCCCTGATAAAGAGGGGCTTCGACATAGTTTCCGGCGGGACGGACACGCATTTGATGCTGGTAGACCTGCAAAACATGGGCGTCACGGGCAAGGAAATGGAACACCGCCTGGATTCGATAAAGATTTCCTGCAACAAGAACGCCGTGCCGTTCGACCCGCTCAAGCCGGCCGTCACGAGCGGCATACGCCTGGGCTCCCCGGCGGTCACCACCAGGGGCTTCAAAGAGGCGGACATGGACAAGGTCGCGGAGGCCATAGAGATCACCGCGAAGGACTTTGAGGCGGGAAGCGGCAAGGCGGCGAAAATAGTGGAGGAACTGACGGCCAGGTACCCGATGGGGCAGTGGCTATAAGGCTCGTATCGTCACGATAAACTATAAAGGCAACCTCTAAAAACTGTCATCCTGAGCGAAGCGAAGGATCTTATACCGGAGTGCGAAAACATTAGCCTCCTCTGTCTACGTCGTCGGCAAATGTTTTCTGCATCCGGTATAAATAGCCAAAACATAAGATTCTTCGCTGCGCTCAGAATGACAAAAGGGGGTATATAGAGGTTGCCTAAAGAAGAGAAACGCGGATTTAACGGATCAAAACGGATCCCCGCGGATTTATACCGGATGCAGAAAACATTTGCCGACGACGAGCCGATTCGACGAACGCTTCAGCGGCGAATCGGCGACAGAGGAGGCTAATGTTTTCGCTCTCCGGTATAATAATGGTTCATTAAATCCGCGAAAATCAGCGCGAATCCGTAAAATCCGCGTTCCAAATCTTCGTTTATTCTTTGCGCCCCGCTACTTCCTGAAATTTATCCCGATCACCCCGCCGAGCCCGCCTCCGGACAGGGCCAGGATTATCAGGGTGACCGTCCTGGAATCGTAGTAGAAGCCTTTCTGCACGACCGACATTATGAGCAGCAATATCAGCGCGTAGACGGCCCCGGCCGCGATCCCCCAAAGCCACCCCCGGCTGCGCGCGCCCCTGGCGGCGTCGAAACCGGCGACGATCACGGCGACTATCGTCGTGCCCGCGGAGACCACAGACAGATAATTCTCGCTCATCGACGTATACGTGATCAGCACGGCATATGCCAGGAATACTATCGCCGTAATGCAGTAGGCGATCAAAACGCCTTTCAAAAGCGCCGTCATGCTGCTGCTTCTTGCTTCCGTTGCGATACCTTTGGTCTTTTCGGCCTGTTTCAACGCGATCCCCCCAGGGCATGGTTTTAGAAAACGGTATTTATACAAAAATATGCCGCGTTGGGACGCAATATTCTAAGAACCTGTCACAGATTATACATTTGCAGGGAACCGTGAAATGTTGAACGGTTCATAAAGGGGGGCCCCGCCTTGAAAGCCGATCTGCACGTCCACACCTGTTTTTCCGACGGGGACCAGTCCCCGGAGGAAATCGCGGCGCTGGCGAACGAAAAGGGGCTGGCGTTCATATCCGTCTGCGACCACAATACCGTCGCCGCTTACCCCCGCCTGAAAGCGGCCTGCGCCAAAGAAGGCGTCGGCCTGATACGGGGCGCGGAGATCAGCACGTCCTGGCACAACCGGGACACCCACCTGCTGGCCTATGACTTTGACGCGGAGAACGGGGAGATGCTCGGCCTGCTGCAAAGGGCCCGGCGCGAACTGGACGGGCTCGACGACGACCTGGCGCGGAACATGGCGGAGGATTTCCCCGAAATAGACCTGCAGGAGTACGGGACTTACGCGCGGCCGCCGGGGCGCGGCGGATGGAAGTCGATAAACTATATCTTTGACAAGGGCCTGTCCGAAAACATTCTGGACAGTATGAAATACTTCGCGAAGTACGCCCGGCGCGAGGCGGATTTCCCGGACATAGCCTGGGCCTGCCGCGTGATAAAGGCGGCTGGCGGAGTTCCGGTCGCCGCGCACCCGGGCGTCTGGGGGAGCGAAGAGCCGGCCGCGCTTTTTGCCCGGCTCGCGGAGCTGAAAGCTCTCGGCGTAGAAGGATTCGAATGTCACTATCCGTTGCACAGCGCGGATTTCACGCGGATGTGCGTGGATTTCTGCCTGGAGAACAATATGTATATCACATGCGGCGGCGACTGCCACGGGGAGTTTGCCCGGTATTCCGCTGAAGCGGATCGTTACCTTGGCGTCATGGATGTGGATATGAAAGATTTGCGCCTGTGGCCGGGGTTTGGGGAAAAATAAAAAAAGGAGGGCGGAGGAATGAGGAAAAGGCTTATCACGCTGGGCTTACTGGCCGCGCTGACGGCCGCGCTGGTTTCCTGCGGGGAAGAGACCATGTCCAACGCGTGGTCGGCGACAAACGCCGCGTGGGATCTGCAGTCCGACAGCTGGACGATCACGGCGGATTCGGTCAACGGCCACGCCACCAGGAACGTGACCTTAAGCTCCGACAGTTTGGTCGCCATGCACGCGAAGACCGCCAACAGCAGCGGCAGGATCTCCTTGGTGGCGACCCAGGGGTCTACGGAGAGGACTTTCGATATCAACGGGGATTTCGACGAAAACATAGACATGAGCGATTTCAGTCAGGGGAAGGTAAGCCTGCGCCTCGAGTTTGAGGACGCCAAGGACGTGGACGTGTTTTTGAATTGGTAAAGTCGTTTCGATTTGAAATGAGTTGAAAACGAGCGCGAAACGACCGATGTTCAGGGGCGTTTGGCGAGAAGTTTGAAACTCAATTTCAAACGAAACGACTATAAAGTATAATCCGCCGGGTAAATGTGAAACATATGGATATATTTCATAATGGTGTGTACCGGATGCCGAAAACATTTACCGACGCAGGAGGTTAATGTTTTCGCGCTCCGGTATAGGCCCCCTGGTGATCCGTATGTTTCGCAGAATGAAACTGTTCAGGAAAATCCTCCTCCTGGCCGCGGCCGCGCTTCTGTCGGCCGAGGCGGCGTGGGCGTGGTTCGGCGCGGGCTTTCCTGCCGTCGTGGCGTTCGGAGGCGACCCGGTGGAGTTCACCGACGGCGCGTACCGGGTCTCGGTCACCCCGGAAACGGAGCCCAGGGGCCGGATCATGTGCTATGTCCCGCGCTACAAGCCGGTCGACAGGATGACGGCGGACATGTACGCCTCCCTGGCCGGCGTGAACGAAAACTTTTCCGAGACCGGCGACGCCTACGTATACGAAAGCCGGGCGGGCAGCCTGGAGGTCGACAAGTGGATAAACATGCTCCGCTACGAAAACAGCCCGGACGCCTTTGTCCGGACAGAACCGCTGCGCTCCGACGGGGAAGCCGTGAAAGCGGCGGAGGCCTTCGTCCGGGGCAAGTACCTCAGGCTTGCCTACGAGGAGAGCAAGGTCAAGTTCGACGGAAACTCGTATCTCGTGAACTTCATCGACAGGATCGGCAACCTCTGGAATTACGCCTTCCCGACCTCGGTCCGCCTGGACGCCCGCGGCAACGTCCTGTCGATTTACTATTTTTATATACAATACGACAGGCTCCGAAGCTGCGACACGATATCCATGAGCCAGGCGCTAAAATGCCTGCCGCCCGTCCCCGACCTCGGCGGCCCGGACGGCGGCCCGACTGTTTTAATCGACCGCGCGCGGCTAGTGTATTATTATGAGGACAGCATCGTGCAGCCCGCGTATCTGTTCGAGGGACAGGCCGCCGGGGGAAAGGCGTATGAGTGTTTCGTGAAGGCGGCGAAATATTCTGGAAGCTAGAAACTGGAAACTGGAAGCTAGAAGCTGGAAACTGAAAGTTCGGGAGTTGGAAGATGGGTATATGCCTCAGTATTTTGAATCCGACGGCGGTCTGAAAAGGAACTTCAAGAGGATCGCGTATACCTACGGCGGGCGGGAGTTTTCCTTTCTGACCTGCGACGGCGTGTTCGCCAAGGACGGGGTCGACCCGTTTTCCGCCGCCTTGCTCGACTGCGCCGGGGATTGCGGCGTGACAGGCGACGTCCTGGACATGGGCTGCGGCTACGGCGCGGTCGGCGTCATCGCCGCCGGGACCTTCCCGGGCGTCAGGCTGTGCCAATCCGACATCAACCGGAACGCCGCCGAGCTGGCCGCCGAAAACGCCCGGCTGAACGGCGTCGCGTCCCGCGTCATATTGTCGGACGGCTACGAGAACATCGACGGGCTCTTCGACTGGGTCCTGATGAACCCCCCGATACACGCGGGGAAAGAGAGGGTCTACCGGCTGTTTGGGGATACGAAGGCGCATCTGAAGGAAAAGGGAAAGCTGCTGGTGGTGATCCACAAAAAGCACGGCGCGGAGAGCGCGCTGAGGGAGCTGGAAAGGGTTTACGGGGAGGTCGGGGTCGTTTATAGGAAAAAGGGGTTGTACATAATGATGTGCGGGGTGTCTGGGACATGAGTATTATAAAGAGATTCTTATGGGTGAGTCTGCCCTTGCTAATAATTGCCGATGTTCTCTTGTACTTTTGGAAAGATGTTTTTGGCTTTTGGATGGAAGTTGTTTTTGCCGGTATGCTTTGGTTCACAGTTGTAATGGCGTTGAAGTATATTCGTGACTACATAGAACGACGCGATATCAGGCAGAGGATTAAGAGTTTTTTGAAATTGGCCGCGGATATTATAGAAATTGCGGCGTTTATTTGCGCTTTCTTGTACTGTTATCAGGATGTGGCTCTGTTCCACCCAAACGGCGATTTTGATAGTCGCCGATACATTCTGTCGCAACCCGAATTTACCGAAATCACTGTTGAGGATGGGAGTAAAACCTATACAGGCTATATAAGGCGAGGCAATGACGACAATCTGAAGCCGCTTATCGTCCTTTTTCTCGGAAACGCGCAAAACGCGGCTCAGGCAATGGCTTCTTTTGAAGCGATGAATGTGTGGGGAAGTTTTCTCGATTACAACGTCCTGATAATGGATTACCCCGGATATGGAGATTCCGACGGTTGGCCTTCCGCGGCCGGCTTGTGTAAAGAATCATTGCTTACATACGATTATATAGCTGGTCTTCCAAATGTTGATACGAACAGAATCATTGTCGGCGGATATAGCGTTGGAACCGGTCCTGCGGCGTACCTGGCCGCCAACCGCAATGTGGCGGGGCTGTTTCTGTTGGCGCCGTATGCAAGCGGATATGATCTTTACAACAGTGTGCTGCCGATTTTCCACGGACCGCTTCAACTGCTGGTCAAGTACAAATTCCCGTCTTGTGAATATGCTGCGTCTATTTCTGCTCCCGCACTGATCGTCGCCTCAAAAAGTGATGAAATCGTACCATTCGCATCATCCGAAAGATTAACAACATGTTTTCAGGATGCGCCGGTTTTTATCGCGCTTTCAGGCATAAGTCACAACGGAATATTCACAAATAGAACAACTTTGGCTAACATTCAGAGTTTTCTGAGTTCAATCCAATAAATGTATAACCGAAAAAAGGATCCTCATCCTCCGGACAGAATCCTTATTTTGCGGGCATTTCAAGCATTTATCTTCCCTTACACAAGCTCGATAACCACCAGCTCCGCGGCGTCGCCCTTTCTCGGGCCCCTGGGTTTGACACTTCCTCCCAAAACGGAGCCAACAAACGTGATAAACACGTTAAAAATACGACAAAACCCGAAAAACGTGGTACACAATATTTATGTG
>WQUN01000118.1 GCA_009782085.1 Bacillota bacterium | reverse complement strand
ATTGTAGTTTTTTATGCTTGGATTCTTGGAGGAACGTTTACTGTGACCTGCTTTTCAAATCCGCGGGTTATTTGGCTTCTGAGTTTCCGAGGGAACTTAAGTTTATTATGGAGGAGTTTCCTTATACGATCGGCCCGTCGAAATAGCTTACCGGATGCACGGTGTGATCCCTGGGGTTTTCCCCGGTCAGCGCGGCGTCCTCCATCAGCATCCCCCTTTGGATGATGAAATGCCCGTATCGCCGCCTCACGCTGTCGACCATCAGCTCCAGCTTTTCATGCCGCCAGCGGTTTTGGCAGTCGCCGAACAGGTCGAGCTGTTCGGGCGCGTTTTTGCCGGCGAAATTGGATGTCCTGACCCCCAGGCCCCTGATCGGCCTCTTGTATACGTATTTATCGTTGTATATCTCCGCCGCTTTTTCCGCTATCTCCGCGGTCAGACACGACGGATAAGGCAGCTGGCCCTGATGGCCGGCCGCGGCGAAGGCGTTGTCGCAGACGCAGATCTGCACGGTTTTGGCCTTCAGGCCGGTCTCCCGGAGCCGCGAGGCCACGCTTTCGGAGAGCTGGTAGAACACCTTCCGCACATCCTCCGCGGTCGAGACGTCCCTCGGCAGCGTCACGGAATTTCCGACGCTCTTCGGCGAGGGTTCCGCTTCCCAGCTCTCCTTGACTTTGGCCACGGGCGAGTCGTCCAGGCCGTTGGCGAAGCGGCCGAGCACCGTGCCCCATTTGCCCAAAATCATGCCGAGCAGGCTCTCGTCGGCCGCAGCGAGCTGGCCGATGGTGCGGATGCCCGCCTCGCGCAGCTTCTTCGCGCTGGCCGGGCCGACGTACAGGAGGTCGGCGGCCGGCAGGGGCCATATCCTGGCCTTGAAATTTTCGCGGGTGATGACAGTGGTGGCGTTTGGCTTGCGCATGTCGCTCCCGAGCTTCGCGTAGATTTTGTTGAAGGAGACGCCGACCGAGACGGTTATGCCCAGCTCCCTCCGCACGGTTTCCCTGATTTGATCGGCAATGGACTTTCCGTCCCCGAACAGGTGCGTGCTCCCCGTCATGTCCGTCCACGCCTCGTCGAGGCCGAAGCCCTCGATCTGATCGGTGTACCGGTAGTAAATAGCCTGCAGATCCCGCGAAAACCGCGTGTAGAGGGCATAATCGGGCTCCAGGGAAACGAGGCCGGGGCATTTGGCCATAGCCTCCCTGACGTTCATGCCGGTGTATATCCCGTATTTTTTGGCCAGTTCGTTTTTGGCCAGGACGATGCCCTTTCTCAGCTCGACGCTGCCGCCGACGATTACGGGAAGGCCACTGATTTCAGGGCGCACCGCGCATTCGCAGCTCGCGTAGAAGCCGTTCGCGTCCACGTGCAAAATCACTCTGTCCATAGGGTCACCTGCCTAGAAGATTCCAAATATAAAGATAGGCAGCGCGGATTTTTAGTAAAATTCAGCCTTGACTTCTCATGAAACAAACCGTACAATATTGGTGAAATAACTTTCACCTGCATTATAGGTGAAAAACAATTCACTGTCAATAGTGAAAATGGAATCCGCTAATATTTTTTCAGAAGTATTTTTTTAGATTTTATTTCAGGAGGGGGCGATGACATGGCTTTTGGCGACAAGTTCAAGGCGATGCGAAACAACGCCGGCATTTCCCAGGAGCAACTCGCCGGCATACTCGGCGTTACCAAGCGGACGATCATCAACTACGAGACGAACCAGACTTTGCCGCCGACCGATCTGCTTTCCAAAATCGCCAGGTATTTCGGCGTTTCGATCGACAGCCTCGTGTCCGAGCAGGAGGAGTTTGTCGCGCTGGCCTACGAGCGCGGCGGCGGCAGGGGCGCAAGCGAGGCCGAGGCGCTGGTGGCGCAGGTGAGCGGCCTTTTCGCCGGCGGAAGGCTGTCGGACGAGGACAAGGACGCGGTGATGAGGGCCATCCAGAACGCCTATTGGGTGGCTAAAGAGGAGAGCAAACGCAAATATACGCCGAAGAAATACCGGGAAAAGGCCCGGGAACGATGACCCCGGGCTTTTTCTTACGGGCGGTTTACGGGAGCTGGTCATGTGGTAAACGATTACATCCATCGGGAAGCCGGCCGCTTGATCCGGCGGTTCGGCGTCCAGGACCCGTTCAGGCTCGCAGAGCTCCTGGGGATCCATGTCATGTACGACTTCAACTTCAGGGCTTTGAAGGGCATGTATAAGGTGATAAAGCGGAGCCGTTTCATTATCCTGAACGGCAATCTGAGCGACCGTGACCTGAGGACAGTCTGCGCCCACGAGATCGGCCACGACAGGCTGCACAGGGATTTGGCCGAGTCCGGCATATTGCAGGAATTTCAGCTCTACAACATGAAAATCCGGCCCGAATACGAGGCGAACATCTTCGCCGCGGACATTTTGATCACCGACGGCCAGATACTGTCCCGTGCCGGATACGATTGCGGCATAGGCGAAATAGCCGAGGAGCTGGGCGTGGACGTGAACCTCGCGATGATCAAGGCGGACGAGCTCCGCAAGATGGGATATGACGTGAGCGCGCCGTACAGGCCGCGGTCGGATTTTCTGAGCGAGGGATGAAGCGGCGGGAACGGTATAAACCGACTAAATGTGAGTATAATATTCATACATTATGATACGCCAGGAAAAGGCGGAGTAATATGACAAATCCCGGCGAAACGCCCAACGAACTGATAAACGAAACCTCCCCCTACCTTCTGCAGCACGCCTATAATCCCGTGGAATGGCGTCCCTGGGGACGCGGCGCCTTCGGGAAGGCCAAGGCGGAGGACAAACCCGTTTTCCTGTCGGTCGGCTACTCCACCTGCCACTGGTGCCACGTCATGGCCCGCGAGAGCTTCGAGGACGCCGAGGTCGCGGAAATCCTGAACCGGAATTTCGTGCCGGTCAAGGTGGACAGGGAGGAGCGCCCGGATATCGACGCGGTCTACATGAGCGTCTGCATGGCTCTGACCGGCTCCGGCGGGTGGCCGCTGACCGTCGTGACGGACCATGCCGGCAAGCCTTTCTTCGCCGGGACATACTTCCCGAAAAACGGGCGGTACGGGATGCCCGGGCTGGTGGACATACTGGACGCCGTAAGCGAAAAATGGCTTAATGACCGCGCCGGGCTCCTGGAATCGGGCGAGAAGATCCTCACCCATATAAACGCGCGGGGCGTAATGGCCGCGGCGGATATCTCCCCGGAACGGCTCATCCTAAAGGGCGCAGCCTATTTCAAGTCCGTTTACGACAGGCGATACGGCGGTTTCGGCAAAGCGCCGAAGTTCCCTTCCCCCCACAATCTCCTGTTTTTGCTGGAGGCGTACCCGGTCCTGAAAGACCCGGCGTGCCTGGAAATGGCCGAAAAAACTCTGCTCGCCATGGCGAAAGGCGGCATATTCGACCATATCGGCTTCGGCTTCTCCCGCTATTCGACCGACGAAAAGTGGCTCGCGCCGCATTTCGAGAAGATGCTCTACGACAACGCCCTGCTGATAACGGCGTATACGGCGGCGTTCGCGGTCACGGAAAACCCGGTATATAAAACCGTCGCCGAAAAAACGGCTCTGTACGTGGAGCGCGAGATGACAAGCCCCGGCGGCGGCTTCTATTCGGCGCAGGACGCCGACAGCGACGGCGTCGAGGGCAAGTATTACCTGCTCTCGCCGGGGGAGGTCTCGTCCGTTTTGGGGGAGGCCGACGGGCATAAGTTCTGCGCGGCATACGATATTACGGAAGCCGGGAATTTCGGGGGGAAGAGCATCCCGAACCTTATCGGCCGCCCGGAGCCGGACGGCGGCCTTGCGCCTTTGCTCCCGAAGCTCTATGAATACCGGAAAAAAAGGACCGCGCTTCGCACGGACGACAAGATACTGACCGCCTGGAACTCTTTGATGATCGCCGCGCTGGCCGACGCCTCCGAAGTCTTCGGGAACGCCGGATACCTGGAATCGGCCGTGAAAGCGGCCCGGTTCCTGGAGACGAATCTGTGCGAAAACGGCCGGGTCTTCACGAGCTTTCGCGCGGGCAGGCGGACGGACACCGGTTTCCTGGACGATTACGCTTATTATATACACGCGCTGCTCAAGCTCTACCGCCGGACTTTGGAGGCGGATCTCCTGAACCGGGCGGCGGCGCTTGCGCAAAGGGCCGTTGAGGAATTTTTCGACCATGAGGACGGGGGCTTCTATCTCACGGGCGCGGGCGGCGAGGTTCTGGCCGCCAGGCCGAAGGAGACGTACGACGGCGCGCTCCCGAGCGGGAATTCCGTAATGACCCTGGATTTGGCCGTCCTGAACTTTCTGACTGGAGGATTCGGGGATATTCTGGACAGACAGATACGGTTCATGCTGCCGCGGGCGGCGGAGGCGCCGGCCGGGCATACGTTTTTCCTGTACGCCATGCTGAAAAAGGACTTTCCCGGCCGGAAGACGACGGCCGTACCCGCCGGGCCGTCCGAGCGGCCGCGGATAGAGGCGGCGCTCCGGGGCAAGGGCTGGGCCGTGATCCTGGAGGGCGAAACCGCCGAATACCCTCTCAAAGACGGCGAAACGACCTATTACGTATGCGAAAACGGCGTCTGCCTCCCGCCGTCGAACGAGGTTCCGGCATGAGCTCAGTATTGTTTGCGCGCCGCCGTCAGTGGAAACCCGCTAATGGAATAAAAAGAAATCCCTGAATATGAGGATTTCTTTTATTGCCTTAGCGGGTTACATGGCTTACTTTATTAGTTATCATGCGGTAGTTACAAATACCTTTTTACTATCTCTCTTTTTAGCCAGCAGATAAATGATTATTCCAGCGAAAACTTCCAAACTCTTCATCAGACAGTTACTTATATGAACGCGTTTTATTGGTTGGCGAAGAAACTGAAGGGGCATTTTCCAAGGCTTCCCATATGCCTGGGAATGGACAGTTTATATGCCGCGGAACCTGTATTTAGCCTGTGCAGGGA
>WQUN01000117.1 GCA_009782085.1 Bacillota bacterium | reverse complement strand
AATCCTGCCATCAAATATGCTATGTTTTCCATTTCTATCGCCCTTGATTAGTATATAACTTTTTTTGCATGTTGTCAATTTATGTTAGTGCATATGGGGCTCTGCCCCCGCCGCGGAATTGTAGGGCGGGGGCTCTGCCCCCGCCGTTACCGGCAACCGATGATTTTACGGAAAAACATTCAAAGATTCGGAACGCGGATTTAACGGATCAAAACGGATTGACTCGGATTAGTTTAGGGTAACCTCTTAAACCCCTTTTTGTCATTCTGAGCGCAGCGAAGAATCTAATCTTTTGGCTGTTTAAGATCCTTCGCTTCGCTCAGGATGCCAGTTTATAGAGGTTGCCTTATATAAAACCAACCACTCTGTATATGTGACTCTTTGCGCATTTCATGCTATTGTCCGGAACTCTTTTCACTCCCCCGCCAGCGCGTTCCTCTTATACAATATCCACTTCGCCCTGTCCCTCGGGTCCACGCCGCGCCTCTTCGCGACGGCGGTCGCCGCGCACTCGCGGTAGCCGCCGAAGCCGGCCGTCAGCCGCGCCCTGCCGGCGGTTTTTGCGGCCAGGACGACGGGATAGTCCGCCGAAGCCGCCGCGGGGACGAGGGCTTCCATCTCGAACTTGCCGTCCTTAACTATCGGCGTGCCGAACTCGCCCTTCATGTTCACGATGTCGCCGATCACGCCTGTCAGATGGACCTCGTCCGCGGCTATGCGAAGCGTTCGCATCGGCTCCAGGAGAGTCGAGCCGCATTTTTCCAGGGCGTCCATCACTGCCATGGGCGTCGCCACGAAGAAATCCAGCGGATGCGTGTGAATCAGGTGGTGCTCCCCGCCGACGAGCGTGACGGAAAGGTCGGTCACTTCCCAGCCAAAAAGCCCCTGTTTTAGGGCCTCCGCGGTGCTGACCTCCACGTGGTGCTGATAGCGCGGGAACATGACGCTGTTGTTGACGGTCGAGGCAAACCTGACGCCGCTGCCCCTCGGAAGCGGGTCAAACTCCAGCTCCACCACGGCCCAGCAGGGCTTCGGCATGGTGTACGCCGCGAAACCCCGCCCCTTTTTGGAAGGCGTCTCCTTGTATATGACGGTCGGCGCGGAGAATTCCGCCTCCAGGCCGTAGCGCTCCCTGAGCAGGTACGACAGCACGTCCAGCTGTATGTCCCCCATTATGTTCACGACGAGCTCCCGCTCCTCCCTGTTCCAGTACAGGTCCAGCAGCGGATCCTCGTCGGCGAGTTCCCGCGCGGCGCGGTAGAGCTCCGCGAGCCTGCCGTCCGGCGAGCTTACCCGCGCCGAAAACAGCGGCATCGTTGACGTATAGGATTTGTCCCGGAGCGGCGCGCCCAGCCAATCGCCCATCCTGGCCTCCGACAGCCCGCAGAGCGCGGAAATCTCCCCGCCGCGGACGACGCCGGCGTCCTCGGACTTCTCCCCCTGGACACTCCGTATTTGGGTGACCTTTTGGGAAAAAGTCTCGCCGTTTTCCCGGGAAATGACAACCAGATCGCGATTTTTGATACATCCGGTAAATATCCTGGCGTGCGCGACCTTGCCGAGCGCCTTGTCGTGCTCGATTTTATATATCTTTCCGGAGAGCTCGCCGGCTTCCGAAAGCGGCGCCGCGGGAAGGTAAGCGACAATAGCGTCCAAAAGCTCCCGAACGCCCAGCCCGAGCGCCGCCGCGCCGAACAGGAGCGGGAACGCGCGGCAGGCGGCGGTCTGCGCGCGCAGGGAGCGCGCTACGGCCTCCCGGCCGCAGTCTTTGCCGTTCAGGAAAGCGTCCGCCATCAACGGGTCGAATTCTCCGAGCGTGAACACGTCGTTTTCGGTAAACTCGCGGCCGGCGAGGCCGCAGGCCCGGCTCCCCTCGTTTCGCGCGGAGTTCAGGGCGATGAAATCAGGCGTCAGTTCCCTGCGTATGTCTTCCAGCACCGCCGGTATGTCGCAGCCCGCGCGGTCGATCTTGTTCACGAAGAGTATAGTCGGCGCGCCTTTCCGCCGGAGCGCCTTCCAGAAGATCCCGGTCTGCGGCTGGACGCCCTCGGCGGCGGAGATCACCAGAACCGCGCAGTCCACGGCGATCAGCGCGCGCTCCGCCTCGCCGGTGAAGTCGAAATGGCCGGGGGTGTCTATCAGGTTTATCCGCGTTCCGCCGTAGGTTAAAGAGATCGAGGCGTTCCGGACGGAGATGCCGCGCTCGCGCTCGATCGGCAGCCAGTCGGTCTTGGTGTTCTTTGCCTCCACGGAGCCGGCGGCCTTCGTCATCCCGCAGACGTAGAGCATCTGCTCGACGGTGGTCGTTTTTCCGGCGTCCACGTGGGCGAGGACGGCGATGTTGAGGATTCGGCCGGAGGCGGATGCGTTCACGGGCGTCAGCCACTCTTTCGGATCATTAACGGACGAAAGCCGCGCCAAAACCGGGAATATCGGTTTGACGCGGCTTTGGGGCCAAGCTCGGTAAAAACGCCGGATCCGCGCCAAAACGCGGGCAGCGTCCGCGTTACGGCCGCGGGGCAATAGGGAACTGTACTAAACATTTACCGACGGCGCCGACAGAGGAGGTCAATGTTTCCGCACTCCGGTATCGCGCCCCGTCGCCGGTCATTTCTTGACGATTTCTTCTTTTACCTTGGAAGCCTTGCCGATACGCCCGCGCAGATAGTACAGCTTCGCCCTGCGCACGACGCCGCGGCGCACGACCTCGATCCTGTCGATGCGGGGGGAATGCAGCGGCCAGGTCTTTTCGACGCCGACGCCGTAAGAAACGCGGCGAACGGTGAACGTCTCGCGGACGCCGCCGTTTTGCTTTCTCATCACCGTGCCCT
The DNA here is from genome assembly GCA_009782085.1 of Bacillota bacterium. Classification (GTDB taxonomy): domain Bacteria; phylum Bacillota; class Clostridia; order Lachnospirales; family WQUN01; genus WQUN01. The sequence continues at coordinate 2,208 of WQUN01000117.1, read as the reverse complement.
CGAAAACCTGGATGCGCTCTTTCGCGCCCTCGATGATCTTGGCGTAGACCTTGACGGTGTCGCCGATCTTGAAATCGGCGATCTCCGGCTTCATCTGCTCCTTTTCGATCTCGCGGATTATGTCGTTCATAAAGGCTCCTCCTTTCCTCGCAGGCGTTCATATCGCGGGGCCGGCAAATATCGGTAAACAGGCCCTTCAGGCGAAAGCGGAGCGCCCGTGCTTGGTTTTTCGGTTGACAGTCCATAAAACATGGTGCATTATAGCATTGCGGAGTGTCATTTGCAAGAAAAAAAGTTTTACCGGGCACGGCAAAACAATCGCGCGGAAAAGGGCGGTGGCAAGCCCGCCCTGCGTTTCCGCCGGATTAATTATTTATCGGAGTCTTTCGGGGCTTGCTTTTCCTTTAGCAAATCCGCAAGCGCCGCCTCTATTTCATTTTTATCCTTGCTGTTTTTGACGATTTTGAGCACCAGTTTTATGATCGATTCAAACTGATAATCTGTCATAGCCGCCTCCATGTTATCCCCCATCCGGCTCTTGCCAGCCGCATTAGTTTGTGTGATCCGCCATATCTGTCTGTATTATACCGCATTTTGCGGCAAAAGACAAACGTTACCATATTCATGTTTTATCTCAACTTTTTCTTGACATCCCCTTCAAACCGTGCTAGTATACCCAACAAAGGCAAGGTCTTTTTTTTATGCCGATCACGGAGGGGTTTGTATGCGCACAAAGATCGTCCTGGCCTGCGTGGACTGCAAGCAGAGGAACTATAACACGACCAAGGAAAAGAAGAACCATCCGGACAGGATGGAGACCAAGAAATACTGCCGTTTTTGCAACAAGCATACCACGCATAGGGAAACGAAATAATTTCTTCCCGGTCCGGGAAAGGATGTGTGTTAATGGACGAGGAACGCAAGAGCGCCGAGGAACCGGCAATCCGGAAGGAACCGAAGCCGAAAAAGCCCGGCAAGCCCGAGGAAAGCGCCATGCAGCGCTTCGGGAAATGGTGGGTCGCCAAATTCGCGGAGTATAAATCCGAATTCAAGAAGATCGTCTGGCCCTCAAGGGCGGAGCTTATACGGCAGAGCGCCACGGTCATCGTCGTGTCTCTGATCTTTGGCCTTTACATCGCGGCGGTGGACGGCGTGCTCGGCACGGCGTTCAACCAGTTTGTCAAGCTGCTGCCATAACGGCCGCCGGCGGAGGTGGATATGTCGGAAGAAGCCAGAATTGATGAAGTAAAAATGGAAGACGTGAAGACCGACGACGTGAAGTGGTATGTCGTGCACACTTATTCGGGGTACGAAAACAAGGTCAAGGCGAACATCGAGAAGATCGTCGAGACCAGAAGCATGCAGGACGCCATACACCAGGTCGTGGTGCCCGTGCAGAACGCCATCGAGCTCAAGAACGGGCAGAAAAAGACCGTTCAGAGGAAGGTATTCCCGGGCTATGTCCTGTTGAACATGGTCATGAACGATTACACCTGGTACGTCGTGCGCAACACCCGCGGCGTGACGAGCTTCGTGGGCCCCGGTTCTAAGCCGGTCCCGCTCACGGAGGAAGAGGTGGCCTCGATGGGCATCGACCTGCCGCGCGAGGTCATCGACCTGGCGCCGGGCGACGCCGTGATAGTCAACTCCGGCCCGTTCGAGGCTTCGGTCGGCTTTATCAAGGAGGTCAACCAGGCCAAGCGCTCCGTGGTCGTCACCCTCTCCATTTTCGGGCGCGAGACGCCGCTGGAGATGGACTTTTCCCAGGTTTCCAAGATGGATTAGGAGGCAATGTATGGCAAAGAAAGTCACGGGCTACGTGAAGCTCCAGATAAACGCCGGCAAGGCCACGCCCGCGCCGCCCGTCGGGCCCGCGCTGGGCCAGCACGGCGTGAACATCATGGGCTTTTGCAAGGAGTTCAACGAGAGGACCCAGTCCCAGGCCGGCCTTGTTATTCCGGTCGTCATAACCATCTACCAGGACAAGAGCTTCACGTTCATCACAAAGACCCCCCCGGCCGCGGTTCTGCTGAAAAAGGCGGCCAAGATCGAGTCCGGCTCCGCCGTGCCCAACAAAACCAAGGTGGCGACTATCACCAAAGAAGACGTCAGGAAGATCGCGGAGACGAAGATGCCCGACCTGAACGCGGCGTCCGTGGAGACGGCCATGAGCATGATCGCGGGGACGGCGCGGAGCATGGGGATAGT
>WQUN01000116.1 GCA_009782085.1 Bacillota bacterium | reverse complement strand
GAGTAAAAATATCCACAACAGGCAATGTCTGCCATGAGGCCCGACCGGCCCTGGCGTAAATATCCTGCATTCCGCGGGGGTCAGCGATGAGTTACGTGTCTTTGCGAAACGTCAACAAAACCTATCACATGGGCGAGGTTACCATAAACGCCTTGACCGGCGTGAGCTTCGAAATAGAGCGGGGCGAGTTCGCCGTCATATCCGGGGCGTCCGGCGCGGGCAAGACTACCGTGCTGAACATCCTGGGCGGAATGGATCACTGCACTTCGGGAAAGGTCTCCGTCGACGGGAACGACATCTCCGGCTACTCCGGCTCGAAGCTGACCGCCTACCGCCGGCACGGCGTCGGCTTCGTCTTCCAATTCTACAATCTCATGCCGAACCTGACCGCCCTCGAGAACGTGGAGCTGGCGGCGCAGATATGCCGCTCCCCGCTTAACCCGGCTTCGGTTCTGGGCGAGGTGGGGCTCTCCGAGCGCGCCGGGAACTTCCCGTCCCAGCTCTCCGGCGGCGAGCAGCAGCGGGTGTCCATCGCGCGGGCGCTTATCAAGATTCCCAAGCTGCTTCTGTGCGACGAGCCCACCGGCGCGCTGGACGACAACAACGGCCGGAACATACTGAACCTGCTCCATACGACATGCCGCGAGCGGGGCGTGACCGTCGTCGTCATCACTCATAACCACGCCATAGCGCCAATGGCCGACCGGGTCATAACGCTTCGCAACGGCGCCGTGGCGGGCATGACGCGAAACGAAAACCCGCGCCCGGCGAGCGAGATCGAGTGGTGAGCCAGTGAATAAATATCTCCTTCGGAACACGTTCCGTTACATAAGAGGGCATACGGGCCGCTTTATCGCGATGACCTGCATAGTCCTTTTAGGCGCGGCCTTTTTCGTGGGCGTGCGGGCCGCCGGCCCGGACATGCGGCTGACGGCGCAGGCCTACTACGACGGCCAGCGCTTCTCCGACATACGCGTGCTGTCCGCCTTCGGCTTTACCGAAGACGATATAAACCGGGTCAGGGGCCTGCCGGGGGTGGAGGCGGCGTCCGCCGGGTATACCGCCGACGTCTTGCTGGACCGGCCAGGGCGCTCCTACGTCGTCCGCCTTATGTCCAATGACGGGCTGGTCAACGCCCCCTACCTGCTGGAGGGCCGCCTGCCCGAGCGGGCCGGCGAGGCCGCGGCGGACGAAAAATTCATGGCCGACAACGGCGCGGCGATAGGCGACACGGTCAGGCTGACCTCCGGAAAAGACGAGCCCCTGACCGACACGGTGACGGACGACGCGTACGTGATAGTCGGCGTGGCCCGCAGCCCGCTTTACACCATGACCGTCTCGCGCGCCGCCAGCGGGATCGGCTACGGCGCGGTGAACGCCTTTTTGCTGCTCGATCCTTCGGCGTTCACCATGGACGCCTATTCGGACATCAGCGTGCGCGTCCGAAACCCCGGCAATATCAGCCGTTTCGACGACGCGTACGAGGCGCTCGTGAAGCCCGTGAAGCAGGAGCTGGAGGACCTGGGCGCGGAGCGTGCGCCGGTCCGCCGGGACGAGCTGGTGTCCGACGCCAGGTCCAGGCTGGACGACGCCAAGCAAAAGCTAAGCGATGCCGAGCGGGAGATTACCGACGGCGCGGCCAAGCTGGACGACGCCAAGGCGCAGCTGGCGGACAGCGAAAAGCAGTACGCCGACGAAAAGGCCAAATATGACAACGAGACGACCGACGCCAGGAAGAAGCTGGACGACGCCAAAGCGGAGCTGGACGACGCCAAAACGAAGCTGGACGACGCCAAAACGGGGCTGGACGAGGGCAAGGCGAAGCTGGACGACGCCCTTAAGACGCTGGACACCGCGGAGGAGACGCTTGGCCAAGGCGAAGAGCAGTGGAACGGGGCGAAAGCCGCGCTGGACGGCGAGCGGACGAAGCTGGACGCGCAGGCGGCGGAGCTGGAGCCGTACCGGCAGGCGATAGCCGCCTATCAGGCCACTTTGGCCGGGATCCCGGAAAACACGCCCGAATACGCCTCGTACACCGAGATGATCGCCGACTACACGTCCAAATACGCCCCCAGGAAGGCGGCGCTCGACGCGGCCTACGCGCAGATCGGCGCGAAGGAGGCCGAGCTGAAGGCGCAGGGAGACGTACTGGCGGCCAAGCGCGCGGAACTGGAGCAAGGCCGGAGCGATTACGGGAAAAACCTGGCCGATTACGATGAAAAGCTCGCCGAATACAATGCGAACCAGGCCGATTACGAAACGAACCTGGCCGATTACGATACGAACCTGGCGGATTATAACAGCAAGAGCACCGAGGGCTCCGCGTCGCTCAACGACGCCCGGAACAAGCTGGACCAGGCCCAGAAGGACCTGGCCGCCGAGCAGGCGAAATATGATAATCTGGTGACTGACAACCAGCCGAAGCTGGACGACGCGAAGGCCAAGATCGCCGACGGCGAGAAGGCTTTGGCGGACGTCAAGGAGCCGGAATGGTATACGCTGGACCTGTTCGCCAACGAGGCCTTCGCCGATTACAAGGAAAACTGCAACCGCATAATCGCGGTCGGGGCGGTTTTCCCGCTCGTGTTTTTCCTGGTGGCTGTGCTGATCACCTTGACCACCATGACCCGCACCGTCGAGGAGGACCGCGTGCAGACCGGCATCCTGAAGGCGCTGGGCTATTCCGGCGGGCAGATAGCCGCCAAGTACGCCGTCTTCGCCGCGCTGGCCAACGCGCTGGGCCTGGCGGCGGGCCTGGCGCTGGGGTTCAACCTTTTCCCGCGCCTGATCGCCAACGCCTACGGCATCCTCTTCCGGTTCCCGCCGCTTGAGACTCCGGCGGACTTATTCTATGCCATGCTGGCCTCGGCGCTGGCGCTCGCCTGCACCTTGGGCACGGCTTTGATCGTCAGCGGGCGGTCGCTCCGCGAGTGCCCCGCGAACCTGATGCTGCCCAAGGCCCCGCCGCCGGGCCGGCGCATCTTTCTCGAATACGTCCAGTTTTTCTGGCGGCGGCTGGGCTTTCTGCAGAAGGTCACCGCGCGGAACATTTTCAGGTACGTCAGGCGCCTGCTGATGACTTTGGTGGGCATAGCGGGCTGCGCCGCGCTCACCTTCACCGGCTTCGGGCTGAACGAGGCCGTGCATTCCTCCGTCCCGAACCAGTTCAGCCGCGTCGTGGTCTATGACTTCTCCGCGCAGTTTTCCACGGGAGACACGGACGAGGCGCGCGCCGAGGCGGCGGAGCGTTTTGCCGGGCTGGCCGCGTCCTCGCTGCCTGTCGCGGTGAAGACCGTGAACATCGACAGCGGCGGGGAGCCCCGGTCGGTCACGATGATCTGCCCGCTCGACCCCGGCCGCCTGGACGGCTTCATCCGCCTCCGCGACCCGGCGACAGGGGAACAAGTGAACCTGACGGACGGCGGCGTGGTTTTGACCGACAAGGCCGCCCGCCTGATGGGCGTGGGCGTCGGCGACAGCCTCCGCATACGCGTGGACGAGGGGAAATACGTGTCTTTGCCTATTACGGCTCTGGCCGAAAACTATATCAACCACTTTATTTACATAACCCCGGCCGTCTACGGGACGCTGTTCGGCGCGGAACCGGCCGCCGGCTCCGTATACGGCGTGATGAAGCCCGGCGCGGACAAGGAGGCGCTCGCCGCGGAGATCCTGGCGGACTCCGGGTTCGCGGGGGTCGGCTTCACGGCGGACACCCGCGCGAATCTGGAGGACATGGTGAGCGCCATGGGCTACGTCGTGGCCGTGCTGATCCTTTCGGCGGCCGCGCTGGCCTTTACGGTGCTGTTCTCGCTCTCCGGCGTCAACGTGGAGGAGCGCCGCCGGGAGATCGCGACGATAAAGGTGCTGGGCTTCTTCGACAGGGAGGTTTCGCGCTATATCAACCGCGAGACGCTCGTGCTGGCCCTCGCGGGGGCGGCGGCCGGGCTCGCGCTGGGGGTGTGGCTCCTTAGGTTCGTCGTAAACACGGCCGAGGTGGACATACTCGTGTTCAGCAGGAACACGACCGTCTGGAGCTATATCTGGAGTTACCTTATGACCGTCGGTTTCACGCTGATCGTCAACCGGATCGTGAGTTTCCGGCTGCATCGCATAGATATGGTGGAAAGCCTGAAAAGCGTGGAGTAAAAATATCTGAAGGAGAGGGATACCGGCATGAGAAGAGATCGTGCAATCGATACGCGTATCTGGTTCGTCACCCCTTTTGAACGGCCCGACGCCGCCCTTGCGAGAGCGTCCGCCGGGGCGGGGGCGTTTCCGGTGCTGCACCTGGGCCACGACCGCCGGGCGGCGGAGAGGGCTTTGGGCGAAATGGCCGCGTATTCGGGCGTATTCGGCGTTTGCGCGTCTGACCCGGCGACGTGGGACATAGAACTGCCGCCCAACGTCCGCGCGGCGATATTGCCCTGGGGCGCGCGAAGGCCGGAAACGCCGGGCGCGGAAACCGTCTGGCTGGCAGCGTCGGGCGAAAGCGCGGAGGCGGCGCTGGCCGCCGGGGCGAAGAAGCTGATCCTGAAAGGCGCGGAGAGCGCCGGGCTGGGCGGGGACGACTCCGCGTTCATTTTGTTCCAGAAAATGATCGGCGCCTGTAAAAAAGCCGGCGCGGAGGTCTACGTCATGGGCGGCGTGGGCGTCCACACGGCGGCCGCCTATATGGCTTTGGGCGCGGCGGGCGTCGTTTTGGACTCGCAGCTCGCGCTCTTCCCGGAATGCGGCGCTTCCCAGGAGCACAAGGCCGCCGTCGCGAGGCTCTCGGGCAACGAGATACGGGAGCTGGAGGGGTTCCGCTACTACATACCGTTCGGATCGCACGAGCCGGCCTCCTTCCCCGACCTAAGCGCGCTGTACGCGCGGGCCGGCGCGGAAAACAGCGGCGTCCTGCCGCTGGGCCAGGACGTCATACTCTCCGCCGACCTGGCGGACGAGTACAAGCGGCTTAAATACCTGGTGCGCGCCCTCGGCAAGGCCGTCGCGACCCACGTGAGGCAGGCGCGGATCGCGGACGCCTTCGCGCCGGGCGGCGGGACGGCGAAGAGCCTGGGCACCGCGTACCCGATAGCCCAGGGGCCGATGGCCCGCATAAGCGACGAGCCCGCCTTTTTGCGGAGCGTCGCGGAGGGGGGCGCTTTGCCGTTCCTGGCGATGAGCATGATGACCGGGGAGGCGGCGGAAAGCGCGCTGGCGCGGACCAAGGAGGCCCTGGGGGACATGCCCTGGGGCGTGGGGATCCTGGGCTTCACGTACCCCAAGACTTTGGAGGAGCAGACGAAGCTCATCCTGGAGGCCAAGCCGCCCTTCGTGCTGATAGCGGGCGGCCGGCCGGAACAGGGCAAAACCTTCGAACAGGCGGGGATACAGGTGCTGCTGCACGCGCCGACCCCCGGCGCTTTCGACATGTTCCTGAAGGAATCCCTGACGCAGGCGTCGTATATCTTCGAGGGCCGGGAGAGCGGCGGCCACGACGGCCCGCTGTTTTCGGCGGTTCTCTGGGAAAAGCAGATAAACAGGATACTAAAGAGCGAAAACGCGCCCGACATGCGCGTGTTCTTCGCCGGCGGCGTGCACGACGCGCTTTCGGCGGCGTTCGTGCGGGTGGCGGCGGGGCCGCTCTGCTCGCGGGGTGCGCGGGTTGGCCTGCTGTGCGGGACGGGCTATCTGTACACGGAGGAGGCCGTCCGGGACGGCGCTATAACGGCGGCGTATCAGAAACTTATCATTGAAAAGGACAAGACCTTGCTGTTAAGATCCGGAAGCGGCCAGGAGACGCGCTGCGTGTCCTCCCCGTTCACGGACTTTTTCCTGGAGGAAAAGGCGCGGATGGAGGCGGAGGGGCTTCCGCAGGCGGCCATCCTCCAGAACCTGGAGAACCTGAACTTGGGCCGCCTGCGCATAGCCTCGAAGGGGCTGGAGCGGGACGGCGGCGAGCTCAAGGCTTTGCCGGAGGGCGAGCAGCTCGCCAGGGGGCTCTACATGACGGGGGCCGTCACGGAGCTGACGGACAAGACGACCGCGATCGCGGCCCTGCACGTGGACCTGACGGCCGGAAGCCTGCGTATCCTATCGGAAATTCCGGTGCCGGAGGCTTCGTCTTCCTCCGACGCCTCCCGTGACATAGCCGTGATCGGCATGGCCGGCATATACCCCGGCGCGGCAGACGCTGACGAGTTCTGGCGCAACGTCGTGTTCGGGCGCAACTGCATCACCGAGGTTCCGGAAGACCGCTGGCCCGCGGACGTGTTCTACGACCCGGAGCCTAAGGACACCGACCACGTGCTCTGCAAGTGGGGCGGGTTCGTCGGGAAGACCGATTTCGACTGCCTGGAGTTCGGCATAACGCCGCAGTCCATGACTTCCATAGAATCCGTCCAGCTTTTAAGCCTTTTGGTGGCCAAGCGGGCGCTCCAGGACGCGGGAATCGACGACCCGGCCTCCGCCGACCTGGAGGACACCACGGTCATCTTCGGGGCCGAGGGCGCGGGCGAGCTGACCATGGCGTACACCTTCAGGACTTCGCTCATGCGGATGTTCAAGGGGATGCCCAAAGAGGCGGACGAAAACCTGCCCCGCCTGACGGAGGATTCGTTCCCCGGCATACTGAGCAACGTCATCGCCGGGCGCATATCCAACAGGCTGAACACCCGCGGCAACAACTACACGGTGGACGCGGCCTGCGCGTCGTCCTTGGCGGCGCTGGACATAGCCGTCACGGACCTTCGCGACGGGAAGGCCGGGATGGTCGTTTTGGGCGGAGCGGACCTGCACGACGGCGCGATGGACTTCCAGGTCTTCGGTAGCACCTACGCCCTGTCGAAAAAGGGCCGCTGCGCCACCTTCGACTCCGAGGCCGACGGGATCGTGATCTCTGAGGGCATCGGCGCTATAGTCCTGAAAAGGCGCGAGGACGCCGAGGCGGACGGCGACAGGATCTACGCCGTCATCAAGGGGATCGGCGGCAGCAGCGACGGCAAGAGCCTCGCGCTGACCGCGCCGAGCAAAAACGGTCAGATACTGGCGCTCGAGCGGGCATATGAGAGCGCGGGCGTAAGGCCCTCCGAGGTCGGCATGATCGAGCCCCACGGGACGGGGACGGTGGTCGGCGACAGGATCGAGCTCCAGGCCCTAAGCCACGTCTTCTGGGAGGACGGGGCGCGGCCCGGCAAAACGGCATTAAGCTCCCTGAAATCCCTAATAGGCCACACAAAATGCGCGTCCGGCATGGCCGGGCTGATAAAGGCCATATACTGCGTGCGCCACGGCGTCCTTCCGCCGACCTTGCACCTGAAAAAGCCGAGCAAGGTTTACGCGCCGGGAAGCCCGTTCGTGTTTCGCGCGGAAAAGGCCGGATACTGGCGCGGGGAGCGCCGGATAGCCGGCGTCAGCGGCTTCGGCTTCGGCGGCACGAACTTCCACGCCGTCGTCGAGAACTACGGGGAGGGCAGGCCGGAGACGACGCTTAGATCCTGGCCGGCGGAGCTGTTTTTGTTCCCCGGCGGCGACGCCGCGGAGGCGGAAGTTTTGATGGACAAAGTCAGGGAGACGCTCGAGATAAACGATTCGCTCCGGCTTGTGGACATATCCTGCAGCCTCGCCGCGAAAAGCGGCGGGAAAGACATACAGTACGCCATAGTGGCCGGGAGCGCGGACGAGCTTCTCTCCCGGATGGACCAGGCGCGCAACGGCGCGGAGGACGAGTTCGTTTATAAGCTCAAACCCGTCCCCGGGAAGGTGGCGTTCCTCTTCCCCGGCCAGGGCAGCCAGCGGGTCAACATGGCGGCCGACCTGTTCAACGTGTTCCCGAGCATGAGGCGGCTATTGGACGGCGCGGAGGAGTACGAGGACGTCCTCTTTCCCCCGTCCGTCTTTACCGATGAGGAGAAGAAGGCCCAGCGCGAGCTCATCACCGACACGCGCAACGCCCAGCCTCTGCTGGGCATAGCGGATCTGGCCATAGCGGAGCTTCTTAAGGATTTCGGCGTCGAGCCGGACATGGCGGCCGGGCACAGCTACGGGGAGCTCCCCGCGCTTTGCTTCGCCGGGGCCATTGCCCCGGAGGACCTGGTTCCGCTAAGCCGCGCCAGGGCCGGGGCCATTATGGACGCCGTCAAAAGCGACCCGGGCCGCATGGCCGCGGTCATCACGGACCGGGAAACTTTGGCGAAACTGCTGGAGGGGGAAACGGACGTCCGGGCCGTCAACTACAACGCGCCGAGGCAGACGGTCGTGGCCGGAACCGGCGCCGGGATGGACGCCTTCCTGAAAAAAGCGGAGGCCGCCGGCGTCCCGTGCAACGAGCTGAACGTGGCCTGCGCCTTCCACAGCCCGCTGCTTAAAGGCGCGGACGGGAATTTCGCGGCGAGCCTGGAAAAATACGCGCTGGGCACGCCCTCCTTGCCGGTCATGTCCAACACGGACGCCGGGCTCTACCCGGACGCGCCGGAGGAGATAAAGGAACGCCTGGCCGCGCACCTGGTCAATCCGGTCAGGTTCACGGAGGAGATCGAGAACATGAGCCGCGAGGGGGCGGCCGTCTTCGTGGAGGCCGGCCCGGGGCGCGCGCTGACGGCGCTCGTCTCCGAGATACTCAAGGACAAAAACATAGCCGTCATACAGACGGAGCGCGGCGACGCGAACGGCCTGACTTTCTTCCTGCAGGGGCTGGCGAAATACGCGGCCACCGGCAGGGCGATAAACGCGGACGAGCTGTTCCGCGGGCGGGGGGCGCGCGTGCTGGATATCGACGAGCCGCGGAACAACAGGAAGAAGGGCATCATCTGGAAGGTGGACGGGCGGGGCGTCGCGCCGGAAAACGCGGTTTCGCCCGACGCGCAAAACCTCGAAAACCTGTCCGAATGGCTGAGGAGCGGCAAGGCCGGCGGCGCGGCTAGGGAGCCGTACGAAGGGAACGCCGACAAAGTCGTGCTCTCGTACCTGGACAACATGAACGCGCTGATAAAGGACCACAGGGACGTGATAATGGGCTATCTGGGCGCGGCGGACATCGAGCCGCGCGCGGAGGCGCCGCGCAGGCGCCTTTTGGCCGCCGCCCCGGAGGAAGAGGAGGCGGCCGCGGCCCTGGAAGCCGGGGGGACGCCGGAGGAGAACGGGAACGGCGAGCTGCCTGACATCGGCAAGATGACCTCCGAGCAGATAACCGCGGTCATTTTTGACATAGTAAGCGAAAAGACGGGCTACCCGGTCGACATGCTGACTTTGGACACCGACCTGGAGGCCGACCTCAGCATAGACTCCATCAAGAAGATGGAGATAATCGGCGGGCTCCGCAGCCGCATCAAAATGCCGGTGAACGAGAACGGCATGGAGGCGTATTTCGAAAAGATCATCTCCGTCCGGAAGTTCAGGGACCTGACCGCGTGGGTCGAGGAGCTCGGCAAGGCGGAAGCCTCCGGCGCGCCCGCCGCGCAGGCCGCGGAGACGGTCAGCGCCAGGCTCGTCGCCGACCTTAATGACGATCCGAAGCCGCGGCAAACAAAGGAACTCACCCGCCTGACCTACACCGAGACGCCGTTCCCGATAACCGAGAGGGACGAGAGCCGCCTGGCCGGCAAGAGCTTCGCCCTGACGGACGACGGCGGCGGGCTGGCCCGGGCGGCGGCCGAACGCCTGAAAGCGGCCGGCGCGGAGGCGCTGGTCCTGGATACGGACGAACAAACCGACCTGTCCGGCTTCGACGGGCTGATCTTGATCAACTCCGCCGCCGGGACGCGCCGGTATACGGTCATGGACCAGTTCGGCCTGCTGAAAAGGGCGGACATGGGAAAGCTCAGGTGGGCCGTCGCCTTCGACGACGTCCCGGCCTCGCTTCTCGCGGCGGGCGACTTCGGGGAGGCGCTCGAAACCTACGGCCTGCCGCAGGGCTTCCGCGGGCTGATGAAGTCCCTCGGCTACGAATATCCGAACACGCGCTTCGGCGCCGTGCAGTTCGACACGCCCTTCGACCCGGAGACCTTCGCGGACACCGTCGCGGACGAGCTGGCCGACACGAAGCCGCTGCCGGAGCTGTTCTACAGGGATAACCAGAGGTTCTTCCTGCTGCCGGACGTGAACCCGCTCGGCGCGGAGGCCGCCGCGCCCGGGGAGGTTCTGGACGCGGAATCGGTGGTGGTCGTGCTGGGGGGCGCGCAGGGCATCACGTCCCACGTCGTCGCGCGGTACGCCATGGACGTCCAGTGCAGGTACATCCTCGCCGGACGCTCTGCCGACGACCCGGAATACGCCAAATACGCGGAGTTCGAGACGGTCGACGAGATACGCAAATACCTGATAACCCATGAGAACATGAAGCAGCCCAGGGAGATCGAGGCCAAGGCGAAGGCCGCCTTCAAGTCGAGCCGCATCGCCGCGTCCGTCGCGCGCTTTGAAAAGGCCGGCGCGCGGGCCGAATACATGCGCGCCGACGCGACGGACCCGGAGGCTTTCGGGGCGCTGCTGGCGGAGGTCAGAGCGAAGTACGGCAAGATAGACGGCGTCATCCACGCCGCCGGCATTCTGGAGGACAAGCTCTTCCGCGACAAGGAGGCCGATTCCTTCGCCCGCGTCTACAACACGAAGGCCGCGCCGCTGGCGGCGGTCCTCGCCAAGGCGCTGCCGGAACTGAAACTTCTGGTCATGTTCAGCAGCATGTCGTCCGCGTTCGGCAACGCCGGGCAGTGCGACTATTCCGCCGGGAACAGCGCGCTCGACAGCGCGGCGCAGATACTTAAGAAGCGGAACCCGGCGCTTAGGGCCGTGGCCTTCGACTGGGGCCCCTGGCGCGGCGCGGGCATGGTGAACGAAAGCCTGGAGAACGAGTTTAACAAGAGGGGCATATCGCTCATCGAGCTGGACCGCGGCGGCGAGTTCTTCGCGGACGAGCTGGCGCGCGGGGACGAGCCGAACGTGCTGGCGATGGCTATCGAGCCGAGGGCCGTGACGGAGCTGCTGGAGGGGTATCTGGGGAGCGAGAGGTAATAAAAATACAAAAAAATAATCAGCCCAAACTCGCGAGGTAACGGCTGATTATTTTTTAATCGAATAATCGGCGAGCCTTCCGCCTGTCGCGGATTGCCGGTAAAAGTGGGTGCAGGCCGCGCCCGCTTTTATTTACAATATAACATATGAAATACGGAAATGTCAATCGCGAATTTACGCGTGCGGCGCGGGTCATTCCGCCGCCTTGAAATTGTATATGGGCTTGATCGTCTTGACTATTTCCGCGGTGCCGCCGATGTTGGCGACGATCTCCCCCATCGGCTTGTAGGCGAACGGGGCCTCGTCCAAGGTGCTCCGGTTTACGGTGGTGGAATAGACGCCTTCCATCGCCTTTTCGAACTGGGTCAGCGTGAAGCTGGCCTTGGCCTCGGTGCGGCTCATCAGGCGGCCGGCCCCGTGCGGCGCGGAAAAGTTCCAGTCCGGGTTGCCCTTGCCCACGCAGATAAGGCTGCCGTCGCGCATGTTTATCGGTATCAGCACGCGCTCGCCGTCCTTGGCGGAGATCGCGCCCTTGCGCAGGATCATAGAGTCCAGGTCGATGTAGTTGTGCGTGGTGGTGAACTGGTCGTCCACCTTGAACTTCATCTCCTTGACGATCTCCCGCATGACGGCCATGCGGTTCAGCTCGGCGAAACGCTGTGCTATGGCCATGTCGTGGAGGTAGTCGTCGAACAGCGCTCCTTCGCAGAAGGCCAGGTTCCGCTCCACCTTCCGGACGCCGAGTTTTTTCAGCTCCTCCTCGATCTCCCGCTCGCGGCCCTGCCGTTTCAGCTCGGCGATGAGGGCGTCCGCGTCCTTTGCCTTGTTCTGCAGATCCTTCGCGGCGGCTTTCTGATAATATTCCGCGATTTGCAGGCCCAGATGCCGGCTGCCGGAGTGGACGACGAGGTACAGCGCGCCGTCGTCGTCTGTGTCCAGCTCGATGAAATGGTTGCCGCCGCCGAGGGTGCCGATGCTCAGCTCCGCGCGGCCGATGTCCACGTGCGCGGCGCAGCGGAGTTCGTTCAGGTCGATTTCGTCCGCGAACATGTGCGGCGTCTTGCGGACGTCGAAGCCCGCCGGGATCAGGCTGTGTATGGCCTTGTCCAGCTTTTGAAGCTCCGCGCGCCCGTCCCGGAGGACGGCCGTCTCCATGCCGCAGCCGATGTCCACGCCCACCAGGTTGGGGACGACCTTGTCCGTTATCGTCATGGTCGTGCCGATGGTGCAGCCCGCGCCGGCGTGGGCGTCGGGCATGACGCGGATCCGGCTGCCGGAGGCGAACTCCTGGTTCAGCAGGTTGATTATCTGGGAGAGGGCCCCCTGCTCCGCGTTGTCGGTGAAAACCCTGGCGGTGTTGTATTTGCCCTGTAATTCGATCATGATAAATGTATAGCCGATTTTGCGGGTCGTGTCAAGCTTTTGTCATTCTGAGGCGAAGCCGAAGAATCCTAAGATTCTTCGCTGCGCTCAGAATGACA